>NZ_JAUYVV010000070.1:0-878 GCF_030689165.1 Oceanobacter sp. 4_MG-2023
TAACAACGTCCGGGAAAGCGCGCAAGGATTCTGAAAAAGCGCGCATTGATTGGGGCAAACTTTCAATCATACTGGATGTGCATACACATCAGATCAAGGAATGATCAATGACTTCCAGCCCCTTTCTCAATTATCCACTGGTTATGTTTTTTCCAACCACTTGTACATCACCAATGCATCAACATAGCCATGATCGGGGTGGTTAAATGCCTTGGGAAGGCGACCAACGATGTCAAAGCCGAGCATTTCCCATAAACGAACGGCTCCTTTATTGCTGGATGCTACAAAATTAAACTGCATCGCTTTGTAACCAAGTTCAGTGGCAACTTGTTGCGAGTGTTCGCACATGGTCGTCGCCACCCCTCGACCTCGCGCTGCTGTTGAAACCATGTACCCACAGTTGCAAACGTGGCTACCGGGCCCGGCTTGATTTGTTTTTATATAGTACGTGCCCAGTATTTTACCGGCCTCTTCAACAACATATGTCTTGCGAGGTGCTTCCAGCCAGATTTTTTCTGCCTGTGCCTTTGTGGTAGCCACATCGTAGGCATAAGTTTCTCCGGCTTTGACAATGTCATGAAAAATGGGCCAGATTGCATGCCAATCGTCTTTTTTTGCTGCTCTGATATTCATTCGAAAACCTCTTTGAAAACATAACGCCTTGCTCAGGTGTGAGCACTACAGAATACCCGATCTGCAACCGTTCGCTCTCGGTGGTTGATTGCCAATGGCTGAACTGATCGGCCATCGTTTGTTGATGCTGCCTTCCCAACCTTCCCAACCTTCCCAACCTTCCCAACCTTCCCAACCTTCCCAACCTTCCCAACCTTCCCAACCGTCCCCACCAGCCCAACCGTCCCAAGCTTCGCATGCGGGTC
>NZ_JAUYVV010000071.1:0-810 GCF_030689165.1 Oceanobacter sp. 4_MG-2023
TCTGGATGATACCGCCCCAGAAGCCAGTATTGTGATATCACCCGCGACAGTACAGCTGGAAGCACTGGGTAATACCATTGGTTATGACGATGATCCTCAAATCACCGCCGTGGGCAGCGATGGCGCCTATGTGGTGACCTGGTACGGTGAGGATAGCGACGATGATTATTCAATCTTTGTGCAGGCCTTTAACGCCGATGGTTCCTTCAACGGCGCCACGGTACAGCTGGAAGCGCCGGGTAATACCACCAGTGGCGACTATCGGCCTCAAATTACCGCCGTGGGCACCGATGGCGCCTATGTGGTGACCTGGTACGGAAGGGATAGCGACGATGATTTGTCGATCTTTGTGCAGGCGTTTAAAGCCGATGGTTCCTTCAACGGTGTCACGGTACAGCTGGAAGCACTGGGTAATACGACAGGTTATGACAGAAATCCCCAAATCACTGCGGTAGGCAGCGATGGCGCCTATGTGGTGACCTGGTACGGTGAGGATAGCGACGATGATTATTCAATCTTTGTGCAGGCGTTTAAAGCCGACGGCTCCGTCAACGGCACCGCGGTACAGCTGGAAGCGCTGGATAATACCTATAGTGATGACTATTCTCCCCAAATCACCGCGGTGGGCTCTGATGGCGCCTATGTGGTGACCTGGTACGGTGAGGGTAGCGACGGTGATTGGTCTATCTTTGTGCAGGCGTTTAAAGCCAATGGTTCCTTCAACGCTGACACAGTACAGCTGGAAGCGCTGGGTAATACCAATGGTTATGACGTTGATCCCCAAATCACTGCGGTAGGCAGCGATGGCGC
>NZ_JAUYVV010000072.1:0-803 GCF_030689165.1 Oceanobacter sp. 4_MG-2023
TAAGAGGGTTAAAAACGGCTACGCGATAAATCGGCATGTAATCATTCCTTGTTTAATAGGGTGGCCACCCAGAGCTCTTCCTTGGAAATAGTTGGCCACTTCTCATTAAGAAACTCAGGCGTCCAGGCTCAGCAATTAGCAAAGCACGGAGATGCCAAATAGGTCTGAAATATCGAAGTGATTTGGAAGGAAGCAGTATAAAAAGCAGGAACAATTATCTCATCAGTCAAAAGGCTGATTTGGTATCAATAAATACCCCCCGTATTTTATGCTGGTCAGACCCCAGCGAATATTTATTCGTTATTCGATCGGCCACGGTTTCACTGATGGATTGCCAAATTTCGGAAAAATGCCAACTGGCATTCGCAACCTGAATGGTCTCGGCTCCCTGAATGCTATCGACCAACAACCCCTGACGTTCATTACTGCGCTGCATGTCGTCTTTCATCAAGCACCGCATGCTGCGTAATACGGTCGTACAGATGCTGATGATCGCTGATGTTCTGCTAGGCAATGTGCAACGGCCGACGCAAGGCATCAACCGCAATATAAGCCTGACTGGTTGCATCAACCAGATCTCGACGAACCTGCAACAGGCCGACATCCTCAGTTCGCCTTTCCGCCGTGCCAGCTCAATGGCACGGCTCAACTTGCCGAAAGTCAGCAACGGCTGCTGGATCGTCACCGTGGCCAGAGGCTGCGCCATCACCCGCATCTGCTAACGAGTGTCCTGTCAGCATCAGACCAACCCCTGTGATGTCATAACGCCCATTGGCATGGTCGTCAGGTAGACTTCATTCAGA
>NZ_JAUYVV010000073.1:0-749 GCF_030689165.1 Oceanobacter sp. 4_MG-2023
TGCTGGTCATCAGACACCTCGTTTATGGTGGCGATATTACCACCTACGTTGGTGTCCGGAATCATTGAACCACTACACTGAAACGCACTCCGTCCACAATAAAAATTCAAATCGGTTCAAAATTTCACACTCATAAAAGTCAAAAAACACACAAAATAAATTGACTATACTTACTAGTGAGTATAGAGTTTTGTTACAAGTCACTCTAACCTAGGATGTAAACAATGGCCAAACCACCTTCACTACCACCAACATCTACTGGTCTAACTCAAAACGAAGTAAGTATGTTAGATCAAAACAACATCACAGTTACTGTTCGAAATGGCATACGAACAGTCGATGGCTACGATCATAACGGTCAAAAAGTCACTATAAAAACGCACATAAGTAATAATAATCCAAGCCAAGGTAATGGTTTTCGTAGCCAAACAATGACTGTATGCGATCAGCTTTCTATAGAAGAACGAAGAAAAATAGCTAAACAATTAAAAAGTGAAGAGAAGCTATCTCAAAAAGATATTGCTGATAGATTAGGCGTATCACAAAAAACCATATCAACAGACTTAAATTCTTAATATTAATTGAGCCTGATATTCAGGCTTCAATAAATCATCACACCACGAGTAGGTTAATGGGTAGTGTTCAAAATTCTGTGTCACCCCTATAGTTTACCTGTTCTGGTCAACAAAACCGGACACATTAATTGGCTAATTTCTCATGCTCCGCCGGTGACAAGTCACCGTTCGAGG
>NZ_JAUYVV010000074.1:0-747 GCF_030689165.1 Oceanobacter sp. 4_MG-2023
CGAGCCGATGCCAGCTGATTTTGTGCGGTATCGATACGGGCGGCCCAGCCACCACGGGTTTGGCTGTTCTGGTTGTAGGTGGCCAATGACGATTCCAAACTGGCTATCTGAGCGATGATGGCCTGTTGGCGGTCTGGCAGTGTGCTAGCGGCCTGCTCGTTGCTGCGCTGTTCTGCCATGACAGGGGCTGCCAGTTGGTACAGCGGTGCCGACAGCGCCAGCAGGGTGGCGAACACGGCGATGCTGTTTTTCAGCCAGCTGCGGGCAGCCCACAACCAGATTGCCGCACCTTCAATCACCAGGCTCCAAAGCCAACCGGTGGCCGCGTCGTAGCGGCTCCAGTAGTCCATGGCGTGGGTTTGCAGTAGTACGATGCCGCCCAGTAACAGCACCAGCGCCGGGGCGCGTTTCAGCAGTTGAGTGATCATTGACGGATCTCCCATTCCACGGTGCAGTTGTCTACCTGGCCGCGCATCAATGTGACGGCCTGGCCGTTGTGACGGCGGGTGGTTTGTACCCACCGGCCGCTCAACTTTTTGACAGCGGCGGTGAGCTGGATACGGATCAGCGGAGATGGCCGGTTGATGTCCATATCCAGCACCGCAATGCCCAGTGTGTTCATTCTCGACAGCGCATAACCCGCGTTGATCAGGTTGTTGGCGTAGTGTGTGTTGGCGGGTGATTTCATTGTTTGGCCTCCGCAGTGGCTGCGTATGAGCAGGTTTTGCAGGCGCGATACAGCTGCAC
>NZ_JAUYVV010000075.1:0-747 GCF_030689165.1 Oceanobacter sp. 4_MG-2023
CATCCACTTCGAAGGACGGATCGACGGCTACGTGGATCTGTAAGTAATGGGTGACACAGAACTATGAACACCCTCGGTTAATGACATAACCATAGCCAACTGTAACCCCCGCTCAGGGACAGGATAAAAAACACACAACAAGCGTGAGGGTAGCGGTCAAATCTTCCGGGCGGTATTCTGTGATCCAATTTTGCTTCAAGGCTCCGGATAGATGCGTGCCTTGGTAGTAACGACTCTCGTCAATGGGTTATCGATATGGATTTCAGTTCTCTGCTCGGCACTCTTGCTCGGTCTTCGGTGCTGGCAGCTACCCCCTCCTTCGACCTGCCCCTATGACCGACTACCCGACCCATCGTTATTACGAGCAACACGTACAGGATGTTTTTACCCGCTATGAGTCGGTAAGCAGTCCCATGCTGGCTTACTTCCCGATGGCTTTTCTGCCCGGCAGTCGAGTACTGGATGTTGGCTGTGGCTCAGGCCGCGACCTGAAGGCATTACTGGCCCAGGGTTACGATGCTTATGGCGTTGAGCCGGTGGATGGATTGCGATCTCAGGCAGTGGCACTGTGCCCGTCACTATCAACACGTATTCACGCCGGATATTTACCGGAAGTCCGCTCGGATAAACCATTCGATGGTGTGTTGTGCAGTGCCGTCTTGATGCACGTCTGTTCTGGTTGAATATCCCGGACACCTCAAGAAGAGATAAACTCTTCACCAACAGAGGTGCCAACCATGAGCCAGA
>NZ_JAUYVV010000076.1:0-738 GCF_030689165.1 Oceanobacter sp. 4_MG-2023
AAAGCGGGGCCTGGTCTGCAAACACACGCGCAGCAACTGCAACCTCTGGTGGCCAGTGGGCTACCTCGAAGAGCTGAAAACAATCCACGGAATCGAAGGAGAATACGCATGACCATTCAATACAACAACAACCCGAATAAACAGTGCATCTCCGCAGGAAAGTGGCTGGAGATCGAGCCGTGTTACGTCAACTTTGATGACGGCTGCGATGTCGTCCAGGTCAGTGTGAATGAAGACCAGATGGATGTTGATGTTGATCGAATTCCACAACTGATCGACGCACTGAAAATGGCGCATCAGCTAGCAACCAGCTCAGAGCCACAGGAGGCGACCAATGTTTGATATGAATGGCCTTGCCAAAGACTTCATCGCAGATCTGATCGACATCATTAATGCCAAGACCAAAGCAGGTGAAGAGCCTGAAATTAATCTGGTTTTTTTGGTGGCGTATTTGTATTCCGTTTCGACGAAGTAGCAACCGAAAAAGAAATGGCCAAGTCCCGGAGCAAAACATGACTAATCCATCTCAACGCGGTGCAGCGCTTGCCAAGCTGCACATTGCCAAAAAAGATCTCGGCATAACCGACGATGCCTACCGCCAGCTGCTGGCTCGTCACGGCGCACCTGCACCGGATCATAGCGCCCGAGATATGCAAATCGCCCAGATCGACGCGGTACTCAAAGAGCTGGTCGGCAAGGGCTGGCAACCCAAGCGCCGGAAAAAATCCGGCGACAAAC
>NZ_JAUYVV010000077.1:0-660 GCF_030689165.1 Oceanobacter sp. 4_MG-2023
GCTTCATTGCTTTGTAGTGTGATCAACTCCCCTGTTTCATAGGTGCTATCTATCACCAGTGTGCCATCGGCATTAAACGCCTGCACAAAGATCGAATAATCACCGTCACTATCAGCCCCGTACCAGGTCACCACATAGGCACCATCGCTGCCCACCGCAGTGATTTGAGGGTACCCATCATACCCACTGGTCTTACCCAGTGCTTCCAGTTGTACTGTGTCACCGTTGACGGAGCCATCGGCATTAAATGCCTGCACAAAGATCGAAGTGTCACCGTCGCTATCATCACCGTACCAGGTCACCACATAGGCGCCATCAGTGCCCACCGCAGTGATTTGGGGACTTTCGTCATCACCGTTGGTCTTACCCAGCGCTTCCAGCTGTACTGTGTCACCGTTGAAGGAACCATAGGCGTTAAAGGCCTGCACAAAGATCGACCAATCACCGTCGCTATCCTCACCAGACCAGGTCACCACATAGGCGCCATCAGTGCCCACGGCGGTAATTTGAGGCAGATAGTCATCACCGGTGATATTATCCAGTGCTTCCAACTGTACCGTGGCACCGTTTAAGAAGCCGTCAGCATCAAAGGCCTGCACAAAGATCGACCAATCACCGTCGCTATCCCTTCCGTACCAGGTCACCACATAGGCGCCATCA
>NZ_JAUYVV010000078.1:0-596 GCF_030689165.1 Oceanobacter sp. 4_MG-2023
GCTGCAACGGGCGAAATGCCGTCGTTGAATGTATGAGGTCGCTGCCGGTTGTAGTAGTCCATCAGATAACCACCAACATCCTTCTTGGCCTCGGCTAGGTTGCGATAGCCTAGGGCCGGTATCCACTCAGATTTCAGACTTCGGAACAGTCTTTCCATCGGTGCGTTATCCCAGCAGTTGCCACGACGGCTCATGCTTTGGGTCATTCGATAACGCCATAGCCTCTGACGGAACTTACGACTGGCATACTGGCTTCCCTGATCCGAGTGGAACATAACTTTCTCTGGCTGACCACGGTGTTCCCAGGCGTGATCCAGAGCTTTTACAACCAAGTCCGCATCCGGACTGGATGACATTGCCCAGCCAACAACACGACGGGCGTACAGATCCAGCACCACAGCCAGATAGCTCCATCGCTGACCGCTCCAGATGTAAGTGATGTCGCCACACCAGATCCGATCGGGCTGCTTTACTGCAAACTCACGATCCAGGTGGTTGGGAATATCCGGCCGTTCAACGGTGGCCTGCTTGTAAGCGTGAGGGCCTGGCTGCTTACAGATCAGGCCCAGCTCGCTCATAAGTCGTCGAACCTTGAA
>NZ_JAUYVV010000079.1:0-593 GCF_030689165.1 Oceanobacter sp. 4_MG-2023
CGAATATTGCTTGGTCTTTTTCTGGTTTTTATAGGCTGGCATTGGGCACCTTTTATTGTGTAAAAAGGTGTCCGTTAAAGCGGGACAAGATCAGAGTGAAACAGCCAACTGTTTTTTGTCCGTTTGAACGCCTTGTTAGAAGTTTGAAAGCACCCTACCTATTAAACTGTCTTTCGCACGGAATACCATCTCCATCACCGTCCATTTTAGTATTAGGACAGTAACGAATAAAATATTTTGCTTCTTCATATGAGGTCATTTGAGAACAATGCTGTCTGCCATCACATTTATATGTGACTTTAGGATTAGCTATTTCTTTAGCTTGAGCTAATGTTTTCATAGCATCACTATTTGAAAATTCAGATACAGATTTTTTATGAGTGCTTTCGACTAGAGAGCTGTCTTTAAAGTAGAACTGCCATGCCGCTCCACAAATAACTATGAGAATAAGTAAATTCTTCAATTGAACACCATCCTTGATAAAACTTCTAACAGTTTATTAGTGCGCATGCGCGATTTCTGGGCAAGCCGGTTTCTGGGAAATCACCGTAACTACTTGAATAATAGGAAGTAAAATCCATTTCCAGATCAGT
>NZ_JAUYVV010000008.1:0-146136 GCF_030689165.1 Oceanobacter sp. 4_MG-2023
GCAAATACAAGTGACCTCGAGGCAAATACAAGTGACCTCGAGGCAAATACAAGTGACCTCGAGGCAAATACAAGTGAGTTGGATCTGGCTGAAGCACTTCAGGGGAAAATCAAACAACTTTCTCCAAAAGCAAGAAAAGACAAACTTTGGCTTATTCTTGTCTGGCTATGTGGCTTGCGTCCCTATAAAGCAGACGAACTGGCTCAGCTACTGAGTCGTGAAGAACGGTCTCTCAAACATAATCACCTGAGAGAACTCAGGGAAAAAGAAGGACTGATTGATTACCGATTCCCCGAGGTAGTGAACCACCCAGAGCAGGCCTATCAGACCACGGCAAAAGGCATTCAGTGGTTAAGGGATCAGGATATTTCCCTGACAACAGGCAATGTTGATGACGGATATTAATCCAGTGCTCACAGGAAAGCCCGGATGCAGCCGCTGACTCTGGTAATCGGCGGGTAACCATTGATAAGGAGGTATTGGCCTGATGAGTGAACAGGAAGACCTGACGTTTGAATTTCGGGATGACTTCAAGCGGGTTGGCATTGCCGATAAGGTGATCACGCTGCTAACGACACCGATTGAAATATCTCCCATGGTGATTGATGGTGACTGGGGTACGGGTAAAACCGAGTTCTGCCAGAAGTTGATTCACAAGTTCAGATCGGAGCACGGAAGGTATCGGCTGGTTTATGTGGATGCGTTTCAGGCAGATCATGCGGATGATCCACTGATGACCGTTCTGGCGGCTGTAGCAGGCGAGGCTCTCGAGGGAGAGGCGAAGAGAACCTTTCTGCAAAAGGCCATTCCTGTGGTTCGTTATGGCCTCCAAACGGCTTTCAAGGCCAGTGTGAGTCATATGTTAAAGGAAAATGCCGACGATATTGCCGATGGCTTGGAAAAACACCTTCAGGACTCGGCAAACAAGGCCATTGATGCATCGGTGGCTGCCGTTCTGAAGGATCACGAAAAAGCCCAACAGAACCTCAAGGCCCTGCAAGCCACGCTGGCCGACCAGGTTACTGCAGATTCTCCGATTGTCATCTTTATTGACGAGCTGGATCGTTGCCGACCTGACTTTGCTGTACAGATGCTGGAGGTGATCAAACACACCTTTGATGTGGTGAATGTGAAATTTGTGTTGGTGACCAATACCAAACAACTCCGTGCCGCCATCAACCACCGTTATGGGCCTTTGGTGGATGCCCAGCGATACCTCGACAAATTCCTGAAATTCAGTGTCCGATTGCCTGCAGATGTTAGTGGGCGTGTCGGCTATGGTTATGGTGAAAACCGGTTGTTGGCTTCTGTTAAGCATTACTCCAACCTGGTGTCATCCAGTGGGATCTTGGCAGGTACCGGACTGGGTCAAACTGACAAAGAGTACTTTACGTTTGCCAGTGAGTTAATTCAGGTAAATCAGCTGTCACTGAGACAAGTTGAGACTTTTACGAGATATCTTGAGGTTTACCATTCACTTAGTCGGGGATTGGCACCGGATGAAACCGCTGGATTACGGTTGTTAAGACTCTTTGGTGTTTTTGTGTCCTGCTTTAGCCCCGATGTGTATGACAATATTCAATCAGGGTGTACAAACGCTGATGTTATCGCGCCGTTGTTGGGAGTCCCGACACTGCTGCCTGACAATGAGGAGACATACCATTACTCCAGAAAGCTGGCTGTGATCATCGGTTTACAGCTGGTACAGAACAGTGCATTCAACGCCGAGCATTTTATGTTCGAAAGCGAGGATTCTCAGGAATGCTGGAAAAAAGGTTTTGACTACTATTTTGGAAACAGAAGTGTTCTTAGTGATATCTGGCAACCTGTCAAAGAGGTTTTCTCTGTGTTAAGCCTGTCATCCCGGTAGTAAATATGAATTCGGAGTTAAACCAGCAACAAAGGCTTGTTGGAATCAACGATGGAAATTAAATTCTTTCAGTTACGCAACATTGGGCAGCTTCGAGCCGCTGGATATTCTGTTAGCCCCGACAGAAAAACGGTCGTCCAACGTGACGGTTCTGGTTGGTAACAATGGTGCTGGTAAAATCACCATGCTGAATGCGCTGGCTTATGTATTGAGCTGGCTGGTTGCGCGCGCTGGTATCTATCTATATGGATGCTATTCAGGAAGGTGAACTGACACAGGAGTTGGTTTCTGCAGGTCAGTAACCGTGCCGAAGCCACGCTCAAGGCCGTTAATCTGGGGTTGATGAACCCATCAGATAGGCTGTGATGCGTGGCAGGCCTTGAAGGCGGTTAGCCCTGCAGCCATTGGGTGGCCTGGTCTTTAGTGGGTACGCCACCTTTGTGTACGACTGTTTCGTCGATAACGACCGCAGGAGTCGACATAACGCCATAAGCCATAATCTGTGGCAGGTCTTCAATTTTCTCAATCTTGACCTCTATTCCCAGCGCCTGGGCGCTGTCTGCCAGCACTTGTACGGTGTTTTTGCATTTGGCACAGCCGGTGCCCAGTACTTTGATGTTTTTCATCGACAACCTCTTTTATAAAAGAAACAACACACTGTTAAAAATCCAGCCAATGACAGTAAAAGACACCAGCAACATAGCGAACAGAATCGCCAGCAAGCGCCACTGCATGACCTGTTTGAGTAATACAAATTCGGGGAAACTGGCAGCCACGGTGCTCATGCAAAACGCCAGGGTTGTGCCAATCGGCAAGCCGTTGGTGATCAGGCTTTCCATCACCGGAATGACGCCGGTGGCGTTGGAATATAATGGAATGCCAACCAGCACGGCGGCAGGCACTGTCCACCATTGGCCTGCGCCGAGGTGCTGTTCGATCCAGCCATCGGGGACAAAACCGTGCAGCGCAGCGCCCAGACCGACACCGATAATCACCCATTTCCAGACTCGGGCAAAAATCTCCAGAGTCTCGGTTTTGGCGAACAGGTGGCGGTCATGGAATGACATGACTTGAACTTCAGCTGAGTTGTCGTTGCCGGTTTGCTGGGCGCGGCCATTTGCCAGCGCTTTGGCAGCAAAGGACTGCAGCCAGCGTTCGGCGCGGATGCTGTCGAGAAACAGCCCGCCGAGCATACCCACAATCATGCCGACCACGACGTAAAGGACGGTGAATTTCCAGCCCAGCAGGCTGAGCAGTAACAGAACCGCGACTTCGTTGATCAGCGGGGAGGTAATCAGAAACGACATGGTAATCCCGACCGGAATACCGGCGGAGGTAAAGCCGAGAAACACGGGAATACTGGAACAGGAGCAGAACGGGGTAATCGCTCCAAAGCCGGAACCCAGCAAATAGCCAATGCCGCGATTTTTGCCCGCCAGATAATCACGCACTTGCTCGACATTCAGAGAGGCGCGTAACAGGGCGATGATGTAAATCAGTACCAGCAAGAGTGCAAAGATCTTGCTGACGTCTTCGACAAAGAAATGTAACGCATCCCCGAGTTTGGTCTCGGGCAGGAAGCCCAGCAGGTCGTAGATCAACCAGCTGGCGAAATCGGTGAATATCTGGAACATCGTGCGCTCTCTTGCGTGTGTCTGTTACTGAAGACGCATGGGCCAGCAAAAGGATGCAGGTTTTTTTTATAACTGTTTATGGTTGATATCTTATGGATCATGCCGCGGTCAGATTGTGGCTTCTGGCTCAAGCCGGATGCCGTCAGTTGGAGGACGACGGCCGACGATGGCTGCAAACCTTGCCCTGTTCATCAAACTGGACATGACAGTGTTCAACCAGCGAGTGACGCAGTCGCTGGCGTGCGCGTAACAGGCGGGCCTTGGCTGCCGACAGGCTGATCCCTGCGCTGGTGGCGTAGGATTTCACCGTCTGGTTATTGAGGTCGCAATATTCCAGTATCTCCCTGTCTGTGGTATTCAGACGGGCGAGATTACGGCTCAGACATTCCGAGAGCAGATCGATATCATCCAGCTCCGGGGTCGAGTCCGGCTGTGGTATATCTTCCGGCAACTCGCTCAGTGGATGTTGTCGGCGATGATTATCAATAATGACGTTGCGGGCAACACGAAACATCCAGGCACGGGGCTGTTGTACGGCGCAGAACCTGGCACCTTGTTGCAGTGTACGCAGCAGTACTTCTTGCAGCAGGTCTTCTGCGATCGTTTTGTCGGTGACTCGTTGCTGTAAAAAAGCCCTGAGTTCTGCTTCGTGCTGCCGTATTGCCTGTAAAAGACATTCCAATGATGGTTACCCTGTGCAATAAGCCGTGTCAGCGGGGGGTGCGGGCGCTGGCGCGTGTTGTTCCGGGACGGGATATGCTACCACTCGACGATCGTTGGCGTCATCATCCTGCACCCGTGGGTTGCCTTGTCACCTGGGTAGGGGCTCTGTGTCTGGGCTGGCTGTTTTGCTTGTTATTTTGTTTGAGAGGTTGTTATGGCACTGGATATTTGGCTAACGTTTTTTACTGCCTGTTGGGTGATCAGTTTTTCTCCTGGCGCTGGCGCGGTGGCGTCGATGTCGAGCGGCTTGCAGTATGGGTTTCGTCACGGTTACTGGAATGTGATTGGGTTACAGCTGGCGCTGGTTGTACAAATCGGGGTGGTAGTGGCTGGCGTTGGTGCAGTGCTGGCGACGTCTGCCTGGGCCTTTGAGGTCATCAAGTGGTTTGGGGTGGGCTATCTGGTCTATCTGGGCTGGCTGCAATGGCACGCCACTCCGGCAAATCTGGATGACGAGGTGGAGCATGCCCGGGACACCCGGCGTGAATCACCAGCCAGACTGGTTCTGAAAGGTTTTTTGGTGAATATGAGTAACCCCAAAGCCATCGTATTTATACTGGCGGTGTTGCCGCAGTTCCTGAATACAGAGGCGGCTTTACCACTTCAGTATGGCGTTATGCTGATCACCATGGTGGCGGTAGATCTGGTGGTGATGGCGATTTACACCGGCCTGGCTGCGAAAGTATTACGTTACTTGCAATCACCGCGTCAGCAGCGTTTGTTAAATCGCAGCTTTGCGGTGATGTTTGTGGGTGCTGCGTCGTTATTATCGACCGTGCATCGGGCCAGTTAATCGTCAGTCCGCGGTATCCAGTGTCGGGTAATCGGTATAACCGGCACTGCCGGGGCTGTAATAGGTGTTGTGGTCCCCTTCGTTCAAGGCGCTGCCATTTTGTAAGCGTGTAACCAGATCCGGGGTGGCGATGTAGTCACGGCCAAAGGCGACAGCATCAACCGTGTTGTCGGCCAGTAATTGGCTGGCGCTATCCGGGCTGAGGTTCATATTGCCAATCCAGGTGCCGTTGAAGCGTTTGCGTAGTTGGGGAGTCAGAGCATCGGTCTGGTTGAGGTCTTCGCGGCTGAAAATAAAAGCAATATCCCGCTGGTTGAGGGCATCAACCAGATAACCAAAAGTGGCTGCCGGGTCGTCATCGCCCATATCCTGGGTGTCGCATCCGGGCGACAAGTGAACCCCTACGCGGCTGGCTCCCCATACTGAAATCAGGGCATCGGTGGCTTCGAGCATAAAGCGGGCGCGGTGCTCAATCGGGCCGCCATAGGCATCGGTGCGCTGGTTGGTACTGGACTGCAGGAACTGATCCGGCAGATAGCCGTTGGCTCCATGTAATTCGACACCATCAAACCCGGCGGCTTTGGCGTTTTGGGCGGCTGTCCGGTAGGCCTCGATAATGGCGGGAATTTCATTGATTTCCAGTGCCCGCGGTACCGGGTAATCGACCTGGGGCCGCAGTAATCGCACGTGGCTGCGCAAGGCGACGGCGCTGGAAGATACCGGCGTTTCACCATTCAAATAATGCGGGTGTGATACCCGTCCGACATGCCACAGCTGGCAAACTATTTTACCGCCTGCTTGATGTACGGCCTCGGTAATGGGTTGCCAGGCCTTGACCTGCTCATCCGACCAGATCCCCGGGGTGTCCGGATAGCCGACCCCCATGGGCAAAATGGCGGTGGCTTCGCTGATGATCAGCCCGGCGCTGGCCCGCTGGCGGTAGTACTCGACCATCAGGGCGTTGGCGATACGGCCTGGTGCTCGACAGCGGGTCAGGGGTGACATAACGATACGGTTGTTGAGTGCCAGATCACCCATCTGGATGGTGTCGAACAGGCTGGACATGGTGTGATGCTCCTGCAAAGTGGAGATGAACAAGCGGTAAATAATAACCGGATAGGACTATGCAATAACCGCCCACAAGAAAACAGGACGGCAGGGGTACTGCGGCAAAAAGGTGTATTCCATTCGGTCAGATGCCGCTTTGTGGCAAATAGTGTGTTCTGTCGTGCTCCGTATCATTCTGCGGTTCATGACCGTGGTGCCGGATTTTCTGCGGTGAAGGCTGCGGTTAATGCGGCTGCAGTGTCGATATCGTGAACCACCCCGGGGTCTGCTACGGCAACCCGGCGAACCTGCTGTTGATGGTGCTGCAGCACCTGCCGAGCGCCATTGTCTGCGGATAACTGCTGCAGCGCTGGCCAATAGTCACGACCAAACACCACCGGGTGACCCGGCTGGCCCTGATAGATCGGCCGCACAATCTGTTTCTCGCTGGCATACGGCAGCAACTGGCGCACCGAGGCGGGTTGCAGCGTCGGCATATCCCCCAGCATCAGGGCGAGGCTGTGTGATTGCTGCCATTGGCCGGATCTCTGAATGACGTCCAGCGCATCGGCGATACTGGCCCCCAGACCTTGTGCGGCATGGGGGGCATGGATGATCTGACAAGCGCCAGGAATCCCCAGCGCTTGGGGTGAGTCTTCCGGCCGAATCACCACCACCAGGTTGGCTAATGCCTGTTGCAGCTGGTGGAGGGTCTCGCCCAGCAAGGTTCTGCCGGTGATGGGCCAGTAGGCCATGCGTTTGTCTTCCGCGCCAAAGCGGCGGGAGTAACCAGCAGCCATGACCACTCCGAGCACGGCCGCTGGGTCAGAGCTGGTCACGGGACTGGCCTTTTTGCACTCGCACCACATCGGCCATCACCGCCAGGGCGATTTCAGCCGGAGTTTTGCTGCCCAGCGCCAAGCCGATGGGCATATGCAAGCGTTCCACCTGTTGGCTGCTCAAGCCACCTGAGCGCATCAGCCGGGCGGCGCGGGCATCAGAGGTGCGGCGGGAACCCATTACCCCAATATAAAAAGCCGGGGTTTTGACCGCCGCCATCATGGCGAGGTCATCAATACGAGGGTCGTGTGTCATCGCCACCACCGCAGTGGCGGCATGACACTGCCCGGCCTGGCGGATAAACGCCGATGGCATACGGGTGTCTAGGATAACCCCCGGCAGCTGAAAACCGAGGCGTTCTTCTTCCCGTGGTTCACAGACAATCACTTCATAACCCAGTGCGACCGCAAATTCAGCGCAGCAATGGGCGACGCTGGATAACCCGGCAATAATCAGGCGCGAGCTTGGGCCGATGTGGAGGCGTATGAGCTGGTCGAGCTGTTGCACCCGGCCGACCATTGCTGGTGGCGGCGTGATACAGCGATGGGTGTCCATAGTTAAGAGGGGAGTTAAGTGGGTGTCCGGAGTTGATTGGGTGTCCGGAATAGGCGTCAGAGTGGGTGGTCGGGCAGCGTCCAGGCACACTTCACGAATGGCTTGATGGCTACCAGACAAACACGCCAGCATCGCCTGAGCATGGGCCAGAGTATGGGGGTTATCGGGTTGCCAGTGTTCGACCAGTACCACCAGGGTGCCACCACAGGGCAACTGGACTTTGGCTTCGGTTCCAGCACTGGCATTAGTCGCGTTGGTATTCGTAGCGCTGGCATGAGCCTGAGCACCGGCACCGTAGGTCAGTACAGTCGCCGGTTGCGTAAACTCACCATCGAACAAACGTTCAAGAAAGTCCTCTTCAACACAACCACCCGATAACGAACCGAGATGCTCGGTCCGTTGGGTGGTATTGATACGGGCTGTCATCATCGCCCCTGGCTCTCGTGGCGACGAGCCAAAGGTTGATAACACGGTACAGAGCCAGACAGGTTCACCGCTGTGTAACCAGTCCAGCGCCTGCGCCACTACCTGTTGATCAAGATACGGCATCACCATGGTATTAAGCGCGCCTCAGCTGTTGCCAGTACGCAGCTGGCCAGCAATTGGCAAGGTGCGAATACGTTGGCCTGTTGCGGCAAAAATGGCGTTACACAAGGCCGGAGCAATCGGTGGTACGCCAGGTTCACCGGCACCGCCAATAGGCACATCGAGGCGGTCATTCACCGCATGGATGTGAATCTCTTTCGGCACCTGACTGTGGCGAGGCACCAGATAATTGTGGAAATTATCCTGTTGTACCTTGCCGTCACCGGCGGTGATTTGCGTCATCATGGCAATGCCGACCCCCATGGCACAGGCGCCTTCCAGCTGCGAACGAATCCGCTCCGGATTGACCTGTGGGCCACAGTCAAAGGCGATATCGACGCGGTGAATGATGACTTCACCCTGTTCGCTGACCTCAACATCCATCACGACCGCCGCGTACGACATAAAGCTGTGGTGCACCGCCAGCCCCAAGGCGCGGCGTGCCGCAATACGGGTGCCGCCAGGCCAGTTGGCTTTACGGGTTGCGGTTTTGATGACATCGCGGTAGCGGGCAGTATCGATCGGGTAGCGTATCGGGTCTTCACGGTAGTTCCAGGGTTCATTCTGATTGCGCGGGTCAATCTGACGGTCTGGCCCTAACAACTCCAGCAAAAAGTCACGGTGATCCTTACCGGCTTTATGAGCCAGCTCGGCAACAAAGCTCTGGATCGCAAAAGCATGGGGGATGTTATACACCGAGCGGAACCAGCCAATACGCACGTGGGCCATGGCTTCGCCGGTTTCTTGCTGGATTGCCGGAATATCAAACGGCATATTGCGCACACCCATGGCCAGCTCAATATCGGACATGTGGCCGCTATCGGGGCCAAACAGTGACTTGATGCTGGGTGACAACGAGCGATGTAACCAGCCAGTGACCTCGCTCTCTTTGTTAAATGAGGCTTCGAGTCGGTCGACCGATACCGTATGGAAAAAGCTGTGGTGCAAGTCGTCTTCCCGGCTCCACTGCACCCGGACTGGACGGCCGTCCATGATTTGCGACAGGTCGGCGGCTTCAAAAACGAAATCCGGCTTGGCTTTGCGGCCAAAGCCCCCACCCAGCAAGGTGGCGTGTACGGTGACGTTGTCAGCTTCCAGAGACAAACGTTTGGCAAGGCCATCACGGGCCGCTTGCGGGTTTTGAACCGGCCCCCAGGCTTCGACCCGACCGTCCTTGATGTGGGCAATGGCAACAGGTGGTTCCATCGGAGCTTGCGCCATATGCGGCGAATAATAGCTGGCTTCAAAGCGCTGGTCGGCACTGTTCAGTGCTTGCTGGATATCTCCTTGGGTACGGACGACTTTGCCGGGTTTTAATGACTCGGCTTCCATCGCTGCTTTGAAGGCAACGGAGTCGTAAGCGGCATTATCACCGGCGCTGCTGTTGTCCCAGGTGATCGTCAGCGCCTTGCGGCCACTGAGTGCCGCCCAGGTGCTGTTTGCGATGACGGCCACACCACCCAATGGCGAAAAGGCCGAAGCGATGCTGGCGGTGGGTAGCTGCACGACTTTGACCACGCCGGGCACCTGTAAGGCGGCGCTATCGTCGACTGATTGGATACTGGCACCGTATACCGGTGGTCGGGCAATCACCGCAAACAGCATGTTGTCGAGGATAACATCGGCACCGTAAATGGCTTTGCCAGAGACAATATCGCGGCCATCAATGGCCATTGGCTGACCGGCTTTTTCCGTAGTGCCCGGTGGCAACTGATCGGGTTGTTTGTTGATGTAGCGCCACTGCTCCCGGGTTTTCAAGCGCAGGAACTGGCGCTCCGGAACCGGCAGCTCAGAGGCCGTGGTTGCCAGCTCACCAAACGACAATGCTCGGCCGCTCGGGGTATGAATTACCTGATGGACGGTGGTCGTGCAGTCGCTGACCGGGACTTGCCAATGTTGTGCGGCGGCCTGTTCCAGCATGGTACGGGCGGCAGCACCACAGCGGCGCAGCGGCTCAAAAAAGTGGCGCATGGAGCGTGAGCCATCGGTGTTCTGGTTGCCGTAACGGGCTTCGTCGGCATCGGCTTGCATAACTTTGACAGAGGACCAGTCAGCGCCCATTTCATCGGCAATTACCATCACCAGACTAGTGCGGATACCCTGACCCATTTCGGCCCGGTGGTTAATGATAGTGACTGAGCCGTCCACAGCGATGCTGATAAACACATTGGGGTTGTCGACCCAGCCATGGGGCATGGCATCGGCACCGTATTTTGGAGCCTCGTCCTCGGCTGCAACGGCCAGATCCCAGCGGGCAGCGAGTACCAGTGCACCAGCGGCTCCCAGACCTTTGAGTAAACCTCGACGACTGACATTGGCGAGCAATAACGGGTCGGTTGTGGTTGAGGTGCTCATGCCTTTACCTCCGTGTATAACGCTGCACGGTGAATGGCCTTGCGAATACGCGGGTAAGTGCCGCAGCGGCAGATATTGCCGTTCATGGCATTGGTGATGTCCTTGTCGGTGGGCTTGGGGTTGGACTTCAGCAAGGCTACCGCACTCATGATCTGACCACACTGGCAGTAGCCACACTGGGCAACGGCTTCGTCCATCCAGGCATCCTGCACTCGTTGGCCAACGGCATCATTTTCCATCGCTTCGATGGTAGTGATGTGTTTGCCCGCCGCGTAGCTGACCGGCGTTGCGCAGGATCGAATCGGGTTGCCATCGAGATGGACGGTGCAAGCGCCACACAGCGCCATGCCACAACCAAACCGTGTGCCTGTCATTTGTAATGTATCGCGCAACACCCAGAGAATCGGCGTATCGGCCGCTACCTCCAGCTGTTGTGGTGTGCCATTGATGGTCAGAGAGATCATGCTGGGTCCCTATACAAGTTTAAAAACAGTGAGCTTTACACGCTGGTCAGGCGCCATGGCGAGTCGGACAGAAATGGCATGGAGCAGCTGCGATCGGTATGACGAAGATAGTGATCAAGTGTTCAAAAATGGCCACATATGTCATTTATTGATCTATGTTCGTATAAAACTGTGTGATTTTTATTGCATGGAGGACGGTTTGATGAACTGTCGTTCGATCACTTTGATTGCAAACCGGGCTATCTGTTAAGAGGATCGAGAGGACTGTGCCTGTATCAAGCATAAGGGGCGGGATACCTGGTGATTGACCAGTACCCCGTCAGTTCACAGGGGTTCAGGCTTCGCTACATTCACCGCAAATGGCAACCGCGATGTGAGCTCGAATGGTGTCGGCACTGCAACCGCTTGCCAGCAGCCAGTGTAATTTGGCAAAGGCCGCTTCCAGCGTCAGATCGGCACCACTGATCACCCCAATGCGATTGAGTGTTGCCCCGGTGGCGTAGGTGCCCTGGATCACTCGACCATGCTGGCACTGAGTCAGGTTCAGAATCACCACACCGCGCTGGCTGGCGTCTGCCAGTGCATCGATCAGAGCCTGATTATTGTCGGGGGGATTTCCCATGCCGTAACTGCGCAAGATCACGGCTTTTACCGCCGGACAATCCACAACGGCCTGAACCATCCCGGCGCTGATTCCGGGGTACAGCGTCAGCACCGTAACAGCGTCGGGCTGAAATTCTGGCAGGGGCTGTGTTGTTGGCCCTGTTGGTTTGTGGAGCGGTAACGGGGTGGCTGAGGGTGTTATGCCAGAGGTTGATAGCGGTGCTGATACAAGTGCTGATGCCGGAGAAAATTGACAGCCGGTGCTGGTACCCTGGTTCTCGTTATCGCTGCAAGAGACGGTGCCCAGCCAGGGATAATTGGGGGAATCAAAGGCCGCCATGGCGGTGGCGCTGACCTTTACACTGCGGTTGCCCCGTAAAATCCGGCCATGGAAACAAATATAAACCTCCGGCAAGGCATCCGAGGCGGCCAGTAACAGACTGTGGCAGAGGTTATCCACGCCGTCGCTATCGGTTTCAATCAAAGGAATCTGAGAGCCGGTAATAACCACCGGTTTGTTGATGGCATCCAGCATAAACGACAGGGCAGAGGCGGTATAAGCCATGGTATCGGTGCCGTGCAAGATTACAAAACCGTCGTATTGCTGCCAGTGTTGTTGCAGCGGCCGAACGATCCGGAGCCAGTCGGACGGCGTCAGATTGGCGCTGTCGATCAGGGTGTCCAGTTCCAGTACGTCATAGAGTGGTAATGCCGGATAACAATGGGCAGGCAGGTATTGCCCCAGTTGGTCGCCAAAGCCTGTGACCGGGTGGTAACCCTGTTCCCCCAGTGCCATGCCAATGGTGCCGCCGGTATATATAATGAGCAGGCGTTTGTTCATCGTGAACTCTCGTCAGTGGTGACCTGGCGGCTCTGGTGTTGCTGTTGTGCTGCGGTAATTTGCGACATATTCACTTCGATCCAGTCGGCCAGCGTGGCCACCAGGCGTGCGATTTCTTCGCCGCTGGTTGTCAGGCTGTATTCTACATGAGGCGGTACCACCGGATAGGCAATCCGTTCAATAAAGCCATCCTGCTCCAGTGCCTGCAGGCTCTGGGCCAGCATTTTTTCACTGACGCCCCCGATGCGTTTGCGGAGTTCACTGAACCGGTGTGTTCCATCACGCAGGGAGATCAGTATCAACACCCCCCAGCGGCTACACACGTGTTTGAGTACATCCCTTGACGGGCAAGGGCTGGCGAACAGGTTGCCGGTTCTTAACTGTTCGGTAAGGGGGAGATCCTGGTCGATAGAGGTGCTCGGTTCTGTATTTGTCATGATGTATTTCCATACTTACCTTTTTGTTGGTACTTACTTAAAGTTAGCATTGGGGCTAGCCTGTTGTCACTCGATGAATAATCGCCAACCAAAAAAGAGGAATAATCATGATTGTTGTAACAGGTGCATCTGGCCAGCTGGGCCGTCTGGTGATCGACGCATTGCTGCAAACACTGCCTGCGGCAGAGATTGTGGCGGCGGTACGCAACCCTGAAAAAGTGGCCGACCTGGCAGCTCTGGGGGTGGTCGTGAAAGCGGCAGATTATAGCCAGCCAGCGGCACTGACAGCGGCGTTTGAAGGTGCTGACAAGGTACTGCTGATTTCTTCCAGCGAAGTGGGGCAGCGTTTCCCCCAGCACCAGAATGTGATTGCTGCTGCACAGGCGGCAGGGGTTGGATTACTGGCGTACACCAGTATTCTGCATGCTGCCGAGTCACCGTTACCGCTGGCTCTGGAGCACCAGCAGACCGAGCAGGCGTTGGCCGAGTCCAATGTGCCGTATGTGTTACTGCGTAATGGCTGGTACACCGAAAACTATACCGCCAGCGTGCCGACGGCACTGGAGCACGGCGCAGTCTTCGGGTGTGCCGGGGAGGGGCGTATTGCCTCGGCAGCACGAGCGGATTACGCCGCTGCTGCCGCTGCTGTGTTGACATCCGCTGCGTCGCAGGCAGGCAAGGTCTATGAATTGGCGGGTGATGATGCCTACACGCTGACCGCGCTGGCGAGTGAGATTGCAACCCAGACTGGTAAGACCATTGTGTATCAGAATATGCCCGAAGCCGATTACGCTGCGGCCCTGATGGGGGCTGGTCTGCCCGATTATATCGCGACCCTGCTGGCGGAGTCGGATACCGGCGCATCAAAAGGCGGGTTGTTTGATGACAGCAAAACCCTGAGTCAACTGATTGGACGTCCGACCACACCGTTGGCAGAGATGGTCAAGGTAGCATTGGCTGTGTAGTCGGCCTTGCGTTGTCACGTTCTGGCGTGGCAACACGGGCTGTACCTGGGGTTACTGGAATACCGCAACAGCCATAAAGCCTGCCAACCGCAGAGGACAGGGCCTCTGCGGTTGCGCTGCTCTCACGGGAGCATGAGGGATCGCTGACGGGCCAGGCTGCTGCTGCGTTGCAGCAAGGTGGATGCCGAGCTGGTACTGTCGGTGCTGGTGCTGTCGGTGCTGGTACTGTCGGTGCTGGTGCTGGTGCTGGTCACGGTCGGAGCCTGAATCGATACCGTCATGGCCAGTCCGCTCACCGGGCTATCACTCACGGTCATGGTTTCCGGGTTGTTGAGGGTTGGATAGGCACCACAGGTTTCGCCATCGGTACAAATAACGTAGTCGACATCCACATCCGAACCGGCGTACAGCAGATAATCCCCTGCGCTGACGTTGGCCGAGAAACTGCCATCGCTGTTGGTGATGGCTTCTTCGATCACCTCGCCGCTGCTGTCGAGAAACAGCACGTATTGAATGGTCAGCTCGCCATCCCCGGTGACGGTACCAACGGTCATATTGGCCGTTAACGTCGTACTGCTGCCGGTATCGCTGGTGATGGTGATCTTGTCGGTGTAGTAGCCGTCGGCGAGGTCTGTGCGCGTTACGCTCACCAGGTAACTGCCAAAGCCCTGGTCATCAACACTGTCCGGAGTCACGGTCAGCCAGCTGCTGGTGGCGCTGACGCTGGTGATATTGGGTTCGCCACCACCAACATTGGACAGGGTAAAGCTGGCGCTGTCGTCCGTACCAATCACCAGTACTGACGGGCTGGTCTGCAGCAAGGCCGGGAGCGAGACGACGCCATTGTTGGCCAGTTCCCAGGCGGCGTTGACGGCTTTCAGGGCATTGATGCGGCCATAACCAAAGTAGTTGTCGTGGCCACTGTCACCAAGGTCATCACTGATACTGCCGCTGCTGATCAGGGTATCGAGCGTGTCAGGGTTCAAATCCGGATAAACAGCTTTCATCAGGGCGATCACACCCGCAACGTGTGGGGTCGCCATGGAAGTACCGTTGTAATAACCGTAGCTGCTTCGGCGGCTGCCAGTGCTGTCGTTGACCAGAGTGCTGAGGATACCGTCCTGGTAGCCGTCGTTGTTGAGGTCCTGATTAATGTTACCGCCAGGTGCCGCGAGGTCGAGGTGGCTGCCATAATTGGAATAATAGGTAATGTCATCGTCGGCATTGGTGGCACCGACAGCGATCACATTGTCGTAACCGGCGGGGTAGCTCACACTGGAGCTGCCATCATTGCCCGAGGCGGCCACAATAATAACGCCAGCATCATGAATGGTGGTGATGGCGCTTTGCTCTGCCACTGAATAACTGCTGCCACCAAGGCTGAGATTGATAATATCGGCGGTCTGGTCTGGCACGGTGCCGCTGTCGTTACTGAGCCCGGCGGCGTAATACATCCCTTGCAGAATATCGTAGCTGGTACCGCCTTCAAGGCCCAGTGCCCGGATCGGCATGACCTTGGCATCCCAGGCAATACCGGCGACACCGAGGTCGTTATTGGTCGCTGCGGCCAGCGTACCGGCGACATGAGTGCCGTGCCAGGAGCTGAACCCGGTGGTGGTGCTATCGCCGGGATCATCCGGGTCGTTGTCGATGCCATCGCCGTCGTTCGAATTGCTGCTTGAGGAAATAAAATCGTAGCCGTCGCTGGTCAGCTGATCGCTCAGATCGCTGTGACTGAGATAGACGCCGGTATCCACGACGGCAACAATCACATCGATGCCATCGCTGCGTTCGCCAGTGGTCAGCTCCCATGCCAGCGGCAGGTCGATGGCGGTGTAGTGCCATTGTTCGTTGTAGCGAGGGTCGGTTGGAGTCGCGAAGGCGGTGCGCCAGTAATTCGGCTCGGCCAGTAAGACATCATCCTGTTCAGCGACCTGTTTGACCGCCATCAGAGTGGCAAATTTTTCCTGGTAGTTGCCACTTTCGGCCGGGTGCTGCGAAGCGTTGGCTGCGAGCGTCATAACGCTGCTGTCGGAAGCATCAAAATTCATCAGCGCCGGACGTTGCTTGCCCTCGGTGCTGGTCGACAAGGTCTTGAGGCCACTGCTGGGCAGTTTGTTGCTGATCAGGTTACTGGCGGAAAGTTGGCTGTCTGGCTGCATCTGGATCAGCATCTGGCCACTGACAAAATCATTACCAATGGCGGTGCTGGCTCCGGTCGACGTCGACGAAGTGGCTATCGACATCACATATTTACTGGTGCCGGAATAGGCATACACACGAATATAGTAGTCGCCGCTTTCGGGTACCGTCAGGGTCTCGTAGGTTGATGTTGTGATGGAGGAGGCAACGTTATCGCCGTTTTCATCAATCAGCTGGAGGTCCACATCCCCGTTGTAGTAGGCACTGTCGTTGCTGTTGTCATCGACCACATGGACAACAATACGCTGGCCGGCTTGCAGGCTGACGCTGTAATAGTCGTTCTGGTCGCCGCTGTTACTGAAACGCTCCAGTGAAGACTCTCCCGATACCGCGCCACGGGTCCCATAACGGGTAACAAAGCCATGGACTGTCACCAGGTTGGTGATGGCCTGTGCAGTCTCGAGCGAATTATTGCTGCTGTAATCGGCGTAGATATCGTTGATGTCACTATCGACCGCTGTATTGCTGGCAGCACTGACGGTACCGCTGACCGCATAGGTGGCTGTATCTGTATCTGTTCCTGTGTCAGTACTCGTTGTGCTGTCTTCACTGATACCGCAGCCCGGCAGGGAACCGATGGCAGCGACCAGCGTGATCAAATAAAGGGATAAACGTCGGGGCTGCATAACTTTCTCCGGGGTGGTGCGTTGGCTGGTGATTGGGCAACAGGTCGGGCGTGAACGCTGGGATCGGGATATCAAGTCATCAAGCATAGTGCTGGATGGATAAACCTGCACACCAGGCACGGTTCATCAGGCACGGTTGATAATATCGAATTTATACCGTTCATTGTCATCCTGCCTGTACTGTTCTATACGGTTGTTGATTTAAGCTTGGCTGTTTGCTGTCAATGCCGGTCAGACCATGGCATTTTTTGACGCCCGAGGTTGTTCCCTGAGGTTTACCCGCGTCCAGCTGGGCGTAGAGTCTCGCTTGCACGAGCCTTCCATCTCGAGCCAATTCCATTGTCAATGGCCTTCTACGTCGAAAATCCAATCCCGCGTTTTCAATGAATAGCTCAGTGGTCTGTGATCGGGCAGTACGCGTTTGCAATCAATGGCGGTACCGTCGCGCATTTTTAGTGGCGAAGGTTGTCCCCCTGGTTGCACTCGCGCTAGTCTTTGACGTCTCTATCTGACAGGCAAGGAACGCGTATGTCATTTGCGTCGGTATTTACCCGCGCCCAGCTGGGCGTAGAGTCTCCCGAAGTTCGGGTCGAAGTGCACCTGTCGGGTGGACTGCCATCACTCAGTCTTGTTGGTATGCCGGAAGCGGCGGTAAGAGAAAGCAAGGACAGGGTCCGCAGTGCCCTGCTCACCTGCGATTACGAATTTCCCTCCAAACGTATCACGATTAATCTGGCACCCGCCGATTTACCCAAAGACGGCGGGCGGTTTGATCTGGCCATTGCGCTGGGCATTCTGGCGGCATCCGGGCAGATTCCTGCGGCCGCACTGGCCAATCATGAATTTCTGGGCGAACTGGCACTGAACGGTGAATTGCGATCGATCAGTGGCGCTTTGCCCAGTGCGGTGCAATGCGGACAGGCACAAAGAACGCTGGTGCTCAGTGACGGCAATGCCGGTGAAGTGGCGCTGACTCATACCGGCCGGGCGCTGACGGCTCGCTCGTTAACAGAGGTGGTTAATTATCTGCTTGGCAAGGGAGCCCTGACGGACGTCTTGCCGACGCCAGGAGGTAGCGGAGGGTTGCTGGATGTTCCGGATCTGGCTGATGTCCGGGGTCAGCCGCAAGCCCGCCGGGCACTGGAAATCGCCGCCGCCGGGCAACACAACCTGTTGTTTATCGGCCCGCCGGGCACCGGCAAAACCATGCTGGCCAGCCGTTTGCCTGGCATTCTGCCACCAATGAACGAGGAAGATGCGCTGGTATCGGCCTCGGTTTACTCCATCTCAACGTCGGGAGAAGACTGGCTGGAACGCTGGCGTCAACGGCCGTTTCGGGCACCGCACCATACAGCGTCCGGGGTGGCGCTGGTCGGCGGTGGCGGCAACCCGCGACCGGGTGAAATCTCACTGGCCCACGGCGGCGTTTTGTTCCTCGACGAGTTGCCTGAATACAGCCGCAAGGTGCTGGATGTATTACGCGAGCCGCTGGAAAGTGGCCGAATTGTGATCAGCCGTGCCCAGCGCAGCGTTACCTTTCCGGCCCGGTTTCAGCTGGTGGCGGCAATGAATCCCTGTCCGTGTGGCTATTTTGGTGATCCGTCTGGCCGCTGCCGCTGCAACGAAGAACAGGTACGGCGTTATCAGGGCCAGGCATCCGGCCCCTTGCTCGACCGTATTGATCTGCATGTCGAGGTGCCCGCGATTCCGGCAGCGCTGCTGCACCAGTCGGTACCGGGGGAAAGCAGCGCCGAGGTACAACAACGGGTACTGGCAGCCCGGCAACGACAGTTACAACGGCAGGGTTGCTGCAATGGAGAATTGAGTGGCAACGAGCGTGACCGGGTTTGCCAACTGACGGAGACCGACAGCGCCTGGTTTCTGGCGGCGGTGGAAAAACTCAATCTCAGCGCCCGTGGTTATCACCGAATGCTCAAGCTGGCGCGCACCATTGCCGACCTAGATGGGGCCGAATTGATAGGGCGGCCGCATTTACTGGAAGCCGTCGGTTATCGCAGTCTGGATCGGTTTATCCGGGCCTCGGATTCGTCGGGATAATTCGGCGGGACACCTGATTCGTCGGGACACCCACCAAGCGCTATCAAACGGCCACGGACGGGTGAATGGCTCATAATGCAACTTTTACCCTCTCGCCCATGACGGCTTCCATCGCCATACTGGCCAGTCCGTTGCGCTGGCTGTCGCTGCGGGCGGTTTCCACCATCGGGGTGATGCCGTTATCTTGCTGGTCATCAAGGCGGAGGCTCCGTGCAATCATCGGATCATGAAACACCACTTACCACCGACGCAGAACGATACCGGGTTGTTTTTGCGGGGGTGTGTGCATTGATTCTCAGTGTCGGCCTGGCGCGTTTCGCCTATACCCCGATGTTGCCTGTGATGCAGCAAGAAGCGGGCATGTCGCCCTTGATCGGCGGCTGGCTGGCGACCTTTATTTATATCGGCTACACCACGGGCACGCTGATGGCGATGCTGATCAAAGACCCGTTGCGCCGCTATCGCCTCTACCGGCTGTGCCTGATACTGGCGCTGGCCAGTACTCTGGCCATGGGGTTTGTCACCAACGCCATCGTCTGGATGCTGTTGCGGTTTATTGGCGGGCTGTCGGGTATTGCCGGGATGTTGCTGGCCTCCGGGCTGGTGCTGAACTGGCTGATTCGGCATCGTCACCGGCCACGACTGGGGTTGCATTTTACCGGTGCCGGGCTGGGTATTATCGTCTCCGGGATCAGCGTCAGTCTGATGGGCAACTGGTTAAGCTGGGAGCAACAATGGATCGGTCTGGGGCTGTTGGGGCTGCTGTTTTTTATACCGGCCTGGTGCTGGATGCCACGTCCGGAAGTATTGCCGATTGGCCAGACCGCCAGTCATGCCCCTGTAGCTGCCAGCTCCCGGCGTTGGCTGGTATTGATGGCGGCGGCTTATTTTTGTGCCGGTTGTGGTTATGTGGTCGGCGCGACCTTTATTGTCGATATTCTGGAAGCCTTGCCCTTGCTGTCGGGTAACGGTGCCTGGGTCTGGGTGATTGTGGGATTGGCGGCGACGCCTTCAACGTTTTTGTGGGACAACGTCGCCCACCGGATCGGGCAAATTCCCGCGCTGTTACTGGCGTATGGTTTACAAATGCTGTCGATGTTGCTGCCAGCCATCAGCGACAACCTGGTGGTTAATCTGATCAGCGCCGCCCTCTGGGGAGGCACCTTTGTCGGGATCGTTAACCTGACACTGACCTTGATTGGTCGCCGTTTTCCGCACAACCCGTCCGGTGCCATGGCTGGGCTGACCTTGAGCTACAGCGTCTCGCAAATGGTGGCCCCGGCCATGACCGGTTACGTGATGATGCTCACCGGCCAATATCAGTCCGCGTTGCTGACGACCACCGCCGTTATGGCGATGGGCATCGCGCTGTTACTGCTGACGCACTGGCTGGAGCCAGAACAGCAGGCGGTGCCGGCCCAGGCATAAAAAAAGTTTGCCCGGCGGTCATCGCCGGTAGCGGTGGGCGCAACCCCGCCTCCCGCGACCGGTACGCAAAGCCGACAGCGAAGCCTGATTTTGTCGTGTCTCTGAGCTAGAATGCAGGCCTGATTCAGAGGACATGTCGTGGTCGATTTAACCCAACTCAATCCCCGCCAACGCGAAGCCGCCAAATACATCGACGGCCCGCTACTGGTACTCGCAGGCGCCGGTTCCGGCAAAACCAGTGTGATCACCCGCAAGATCGCCTACCTGATCGATGCCTGTGGCATCAAGTCTCACCATATTGCCGCCGTGACCTTTACCAACAAGGCCGCCCGCGAAATGAAAGAGCGGGTCACCGCCCTGACCGGCAAAGGTGGCGCGCGCGGATTAACGGTCTCGACCTTCCACAACCTGGGCCTCAATATTATCCGCCAGGAGCTGGCCGCTTCGGGCTACAAGGCTGGCTTTTCCATCCTCGACCAGGACGACTGCAAGGGTATTATCCGTGACGTGATGCAACGCGAACACGGTGATGACGGCGATATGGTCGAGCTGGTGCAAAGCACCATCTCCAACCTCAAGAACGACCTGATCGCTCCGGCCGACGCCATCCAGCAGGCACAAAGCCAGCAAGAAATGCTGATTGCCCAGACCTACTCGATTTACCAGCGCATGCTGAAAGCCTACAACGCGGTGGATTTTGACGACCTGATCATGGTGCCAACGCTGCTGTTCCGCGATTTTCCTGATGTACTAACGCGCTGGCAGAAAAAAATCCGCTACCTGCTGGTGGACGAATACCAGGACACCAACACCTCCCAGTACGAAATGGTCAAGTCGCTGGTGGGGCATCGCACCGGGCTGACCGTGGTTGGCGACGACGACCAATCGATTTATGCCTGGCGTGGTGCACGGCCGGAAAACCTGTCGTTGCTGAAACAGGATTTTCCGACCCTGAAGGTCGTCAAGCTGGAGCAAAACTACCGCTCCACCGGCCTGATTCTGAACGCCGCCAACCGCGTGATCGACAATAACCCCCACGAGTTCCAGAAGCGGCTCTGGTCCGATATGGGCTACGGCGACCCGATCCGTATTCTCAAATGCCGCAACGACGAAATCGAAGCCGAGCGTATTGCTTCCGAAATTGTCGAACGGCGGCTGCGGTACGGCGCAGGCTACAAAGACTTCGCCATCCTCTATCGCGGCAACCACCAAAGCCGGATGATGGAAATGAAACTGCAAGGGTTTCAGGTGCCGTACAAGATCAGTGGTGGCCAGTCGTTTTTTGGTCGCAACGAAATCAAAGACATCATGGGCTACCTGCGGCTGCTGATTAACCCCAGCGATGACGCCGCCTTCCTGCGCATCATCAACACCCCGCGCCGGGAAATCGGCCCGACCACTATCGAAAAGCTCAGCGAATACGCCATGAAGCGTGGCACCAGCATGCTGTCGGCCACCACTGAAATGGGCCTTGAGCAACTGCTGACTCCCAAAGCCGTGGATCGGTTGCGCCGTTTTGGTCATTGGCTGGCAGGCATCACCCGTAATGCCTACAGTGACGACGCCATTGCTGCCATCAAGGAAATGATCGAAGACATCGATTACGAAGGCCATCTGGCGCAAAGCTCCGCAACACCAAACCAGGCAGAGCGGCGGATGAAAAACGTCTGGTTTCTGGTGGACTCCATCCAGAAAATGATCGACAAAGCCGAAGAAGTCGGTGACGAAGTCACCATCGAAGACGCCGTTGGCAAACTGATCTTGCGTGACATGCTGGAACAGCAGGAAAACGACGACGACTCCGACCAGGTGCAGCTGATGACCCTGCACGCTTCCAAAGGTCTGGAGTACCCCCACGTTTACATCGTCGGCATGGAAGAAGAACTGATGCCGCACCGCAACGCCATCGAAGCCGACACCATCGAAGAAGAACGCCGCCTGATGTACGTAGGCATCACCCGCGCCAAACGTTCGTTAACCCTCACCTACGCCGGTAAGCGCCGCCAGTATGGCGATGTCTCCGATACCACCCACTCCCGTTTCCTCGACGAACTGCCGCCGGACGATATTGAATGGGAAGGCAAAACCGAAACTACCCCGGAACAGCAAAAACAGCGCGGCCAAGAAACCCTGGCCGGGCTGAAAAACCTGTTTGGGGATTTGTAGGCGGGGATTTGTAGGAGCCAACGCGGACACCCACCATACGGCCGGAACCGGGCCCTACGCAATTATCCGCAATAAAACCCGGTATCCATGGCGGCTAATGCAATTTCATCTTCGGCTTGATCACCCGGGTCAGCCAGTCCAGAACCACAATAATGGCTCCCCGGAATTTGCCGTGAATCGCCAGCTGGTGCATGCGATATAACGACACATAAAACAGGCGGGCGAGGTTACCCTCAACAAACATGGACTTGCTGCTGAGGTTGCCCATCAAATTACCGACGGCGCTGTAACGGCTGAGGCTCACCAAGGAACCATGGTCGTGGTATTTGAACCCCTTCAGCGGCTTGTTCTCGCGTTCGTTAAGAATATTTTTATAGACGCAGCTGGCCATCTGATGGGCAGACTGGGCGCGGGGTGGCACCTGACTGCCGTCTTCCATGGTGAACGCACAGCAGTCGCCGATCACCCAAACATCCTTGAGTGGTTTGCCATCCGGATTATTGGCCTGCAAAAAATCGTTCACAATAATCTGATTGGCGCGGTTCAGCCCAAGTCCTTCAATCTGACGGATAAAATCCGGTGCCTTCACGCCTGCCGCCCAGACCATCAGGTCGGCATCGATACGGCTGCCGTCCTTGGTTTGCAGCCCCTGTTCATCGGCGGCACTGACCATCACCGCAGTCTGGATAGACACCCCCAGCTCGCGCAACTCCCGGGTGACGGCGGTGGATATACGCTCCGGCAGAGCAGGCAGTACCCGTGGCCCGGCCTCGACCAGCGTTACCTCCAGCTGATGCCGCGACATGCCCGCCATTCCGTAAGAGCGCAATAACTCAGTTACCCGATGCAACTCGGCAGACAACTCAACACCCGTTGCTCCGGCACCGACGATGGCAATGCGCAAACTGTCTCCCGGACGGTTCTGGTGAATATCGGTGAACTGATCGATCAGCGCGGTATGAAAGCGTCCCGCCTGCTTGTGGGAATCGAGCATATAACAGTGGGTCTGAATGCCCGGTGTACCGAAATCGTTGCTGATACTGCCAACCGCCAACACCAGCGTATCGTACTCAAGGCTGCGCGGTGGCATCAGGGTTTCTCCCTCCGCGTTACGACGAGGCGCCAGCGTCAGCGTTTTGCTGGCCAGATTCACATTGGTCAACTCGCCCAGTTCAAACTGATAGCCGTGACGCGCGCCATGGGCGTGGTACGACACGCTCTCGGTGCCGGTATCCAGCGTGCCTGTGGCCACCTCGTGTAACAGAGGTTTCCAGATATGGATGCGATTGCGGTCGAGCAAGGTAATACGGGCCTTGCCCTTGCGCCCGAGGGTGTGGCCCAGTTGCGTGGCCAGTTCCAGCCCTCCGGCACCCCCGCCAACGATGACGATATGCTGCAAGCTGTTGCTGGGGGGCTGGGTGTTGTTTGTGTTCATGTCCGCTCCTGTGAAAAGGTAAAAAGGTGAAAAACGGGTCGGGAAAAGGTGGAGCCTAACGGACGTACCATAGTCTGTTGTTGTTCATGTGGGCAATGATCCCGATGTCTCAGAATAGGACCGCAGGCCTTGTACCAGAGGTGGTCGCCTTGTCTACGAATAAAACGCTACGATGAATGTACGACGATATGTGTACGACAGATGATGGATACAGGCGGAGGCGACGAGGCATCTGACTATAATGAGAGGCGAAAATTCATCGTGCCTGGCTGGTGTGGTGGGGTCGGCTTCAAATAACACCGTTGCAGGGAGATTATCTTTGGCGTGATATTGACCGTTACTCTATTTATTCCGTGGATAAAGTCTCTGCTGTTCGGGAGCGAAAAAATGGCGTGTTTTTCCGTCGGCGATCAGGGACTCTTTGGCCCTTTCAAAATCAGCGAGCAGTATTTGGCTTCTCAACAGGAACAGAAAGGCTGACCATGATCCTGATGATCATTTGTAATGGATCAGGATCAAGGCGTCTATCCGCAGCGGCAGCGGGTACGAGGCGTTGAAAAACCAAACGGAATGGGCTTTATAGAGGATCGGCGGCTAGCCTGGATTCGGTACGAGCCGCCTGACGAGCGTTCAGTCATGTGAGACCTGTACTGACAACACTCGCGTCACGATTTGCCAAGGCTTATGGCTGGTACGTTCGTTCTGGGATCGGGAAGCCGAAATCCCGGCCGTCAGTCACCCGTACATCGTTTTCCCAAGGCAGTTGGTAACGGTGGTTAACCATGTCTTGCATAAAGGTATAAGGGCAATCCTGTGCGCCCCCCTTGACCGCGACGTAACCCCGGTGGCCAAACTGGTAGATGTTATTTTCGACACCCCAGTGAATGCGGGCTTCGTCGATCAGATCAGGACGTACTTCTGCGCTGATAATCTCGTCCGTCAGGCCGTTGCCTTCCACTATGGGAACTCCATCAAAATTCACGAACATACCTTCGCCCATGGAGTTGAAGGTGCCTTCACTGCCAGCCAGACAAACACTTGCCGTTACCATCAGGTTACAGAAGGCGTTGGCCTGGTTGGTGATTTTCCAGGAATGGCGAATCGGTGCCGTATAGCCTGCTGTCCGTAGCATGATGTTGGCACCTTTGTAGGCACATTCTCGGGCCACCTCAGGGAACATGCCGTCGTGGCAGATCGCCAGTGACAGTGTACTGCCGTTGGGTCCTGCACACACAGGGATACCCAGATTGCCCGGTTCCCAAGGTTCGACCGGCACCCAGGGATGCAGCTTGCGATAGAAGAGTTTGATTTCACCTTCGTTGTCAATAATCACGCCGGTATTGTACGGATTACCTTCGGGGTTGAATTCCATAATGGAGAAGCAGCCCCAGATATCATGCTCCCGGCAGGCTGTCCGGAAGGCGGCCATTTCTGGCCCGTCCCGATTGCACATGATCTCGGGGTTGGTATCCATCGACAGTCCGTGCAGACAGTATTCCGGGAACACGACCAGGTCCATTACGGCCGACTGGCGCCGAGCCTTGCCGACCAGTTCACACACTCGCTGGGTCTGTTTTGCCAGTTGCGCTGGCGTCGATACGTCTGGCAACTGCAGTTGCACCAAACCAATAACCACTCCTGACGGTGATTTGTTCAAGCCACCAAGTCCACTCATGTTTTTCTCCGAGTCATATCGCCCGTGGCACTATCATTACGACGGGCGTAAAAAAACAGGGCACGTGTTGAGACACGGCCACTCAATATTGTCAGATTGCTGGCGCGAGCAACCGCTGTGCATGCCAATCTTCATGGGCCCAGTCGCGTCGCGCAGATGGTTGTGGCGCTGATTCAGCGCCTTTGTTGGATCGTTGATCCAGGCCAAGTACGACCTAGACGATCAGTGCTAGTCCGATTAAAAGAGAGCCAGCGGCGGTGCGATAGTTTGCGGCGATGGTGGCAAGGCGATCGCCTGCCAGATGCTTCAGGCCGAAGACAATACCCAGTATCAGAGCTGCCTGAATCAGGCAGTAACCCACCAGATAAGAGAGCACCGGCGTGGCTTCGGCACCGACAATCGCTTCACCGTAGGCGTAGCCATGCAACAGCCCGGCAACGGTCGCCAAAGCCCATAGCAATTGGGTGCGGTCCAGTTTCTGCACGATCATAAACACTCCGACCAGTGCACTGGTGGCAACAATGCCAATTTCAAAAAAGTGGATTTCAGGCACTGCCATCCGGCTCAGGGTGCCGATAATCGCCAACCCCAGGAACAGACTCACCTGAGAAAATACATGGCGGCTACAAAACGCCAGCAGCGCGGCAAAGCCGACCACAAACAGGAAATGATCCAGCTCGATGATTGGGTGCCCGATCCCGGATAACAGCCCCTGTACGGCCGTTTCCGGGGTCTGTCCTCCCATGGGGTGGTGAGCTTGCGCAGATAATGGCAATACCAGCAACATCAGTTTGAGTGGTAGATATTTCATTTTGGCATCTCCGAAAGTAGAGTGTTCTGAGTGTTCACTTGGGTAGCTATTGACGTGATAGTTGTCAGAAATTGCGCAGCATCAGAGATCGTCGACAGATAACCACCCTCGATCTTCAGCAGCTCAATGGCAATGTCATGAGTGTGCTTGTCCGGCTCGGCGCAACAATCTTCCAGTACCAGTACGTTATAGCCCCGATCGGCAGCTTCTCGTACGGTGGAGCTAACGCAAACGCCCGTGGTTACGCCGGTGATGACCAGGTTCTCAATTTTTTTGTGGCGAAGAATGTCGTGCAGGTCGGTGCCATGAAATGCGCCGGTTCCTGCTTTGTCTATGATGACTTCGTCGGCACCGGGTTGCAGTTCGTCGATAAAATCCCAACCGTGCTCGCCGCGTACCAATAGCCGTCCCAGCGGGCCGTCACTGCCTATTTCGGCACCCGCCAGGGCGGTTTTCATTCGCTTGCAACGGGGTAAGTCAGACAGGTTGGGGCGGTGCCCTTCGCGGGTGTAAACCACTTCGATGCCGATCTGTTGGCAAGCTTTACGGACTGCCTGGATGTGAGGAATAACCGCCCGAGCAGGTCGCAGGTCGCCGCCGCGAGTATCCATGTAGCCGGAAGGGGCGCAGAAATCCCGCTGCATATCGATAATTATCAAGGCGGTTTTGCCTGGCAGTAACGGCCCTTCAATCGGGAAATCGTATGGATCACCTGGAATCATCATTGCACCACCTCCGGCCGAACGGATGTGTGGGAGTGGGTATGGGAGTGGGCCTGACGTTGCAGTTCCTGTCGATGTTCACCGGCTTCGAAGACTTCAACTTCTCGCGCACTGAGCTGCTCTGGCTGCCATAAATTGCGCGCTTCCAGCAGGCTTTGCAGAGCTTCCAGCCAGCAGCTGTAGTAGTCGTCATCGGTGGTTATGCAACCGCCTTTCTCTTGCCGTTGGATACGTTCGATTAATGACTGCTGGAATTGTGGAAGGGTGAACAGTTGTTTTTTGCTGGCCGCCAGCGTCATGCCAAACAGACGTGCGGACCAAGGGGTGTTAAAGGTCAGGTTTTCAAAACCAGACTGGCGCAGGGCCGTTACCAGAGAGTCTGATTGCATCTTAATTGTCCTGGCTGTTGGGTGAAATGGCGATGGTGCGGGAAACCCCGATCATATGATCACGGCTGATCAGCTCGATCAGTTCCTCTTCACTCAGGTGTTCTGTCTCGGCCGGGCGTTCGGGCATGACCAGATAACGAATTTCAGATACGCTATCCCAAACCCGGACTTCGATATCGTCGGTCAGCGTGACCCCCATTTCGGTCAGCACCTTGCGTGGCTCGCGCACCAAGCGGGAACGGTAAGCGCTTGATTTGTACCACACCGGCGGTAATCCCAGAATCGGCCAGGGGTAGCAGGAGCAGAGCGTACATACCACCACGTTATGTACTGTGGGTGTGTTTTCCACCACATGCAGCATCTCGGTCTCCGGGCCACCGATGCCCAGTTCATTACAGGCATCCAGACCATTGGCCAGCAGTCGCTGTTTGAAGGCGGGATCGACCCAGGCGCGAGCAATGACGCTGGCCCCGGTTTTGGGGCCAACATTTTCTTCGTAGTGTTTGACCACCTGGTCCACGTCGTCTGACGACAGCACGTTGATTTCATTCAACAGGCTCTCGATCGCTTCAGTCCGAATGGCCTGCCAGGCTTTTTTCGGATGTTCGTGGTTATGGCTCATTGTTGCTTCTCCTGCTCTGGTTCCAGATGGTCTTCACTGAGGTCGATATAAACGTATGAATTGGGTTCGGCATGGGCTTCTCCCCAGAGCACTTGTGCTTCAAACCGCACCGTATAGACCGCCTGCAGGTTCTCACCCTGATGATGCGCGCGAGTATCTGGTAACACCCAGGCCTGATCATTTACTCGGAACACCTGCCCTGGCTTGCCTCGGGTGTATCCCGTCACCCGGGTATGGCCGGGTGGATGGATATTGCGCACCCGTACCCATTGCCCTTCCGCAAAAATCGGTTCAACGGTGACTTCTTTGCGCCAGGCGCCCCAGGGGATTTTGTCGGCTTCCGCCAGCGGCCAGTTGCGGCCTTCGGAATGGAGTGGTGCAAACTCGCGCTTGTCAGCAGCGATTTCGGCGACTCGCTGTTCCACTTCGTTCAAACTCAGAATATTACGCCGATAGAGAATCCGCTCCATGGCAAACATCCAGCGCCCATAGTAGGTGTGGCTGATGTAGTCTTCCGGTTGCATCAGCTCGATTTCGTGCCGATGCTCATCCAGATTCCAGACGCCTAGCCCGTCAATCACCTGTACCATGCAGAAAATACGACTGCCCCATTCGGTGGTGAATACCGGTTCGTTAGGGTCAACGTTCACCAGACCAAAGCCATGTAAACCGCCCATATCATGAATGCCGTTCATCAAGTGCTCCTGTTAGTAAATGACGCGCTCGACCTTTTTTTGCAGTTCGAGGTAGTCGTATGAATAACGGTCGAGCATGGCCGACGCTGTTGTGTTTGCATCAATCAGAAAATCGGCCGGATTGCCGCCCAGAACCAGTACCCGGTCTCCCACGGTAATGGCTTCTTCCACATCGTGAGTCACCATCACCATAGAGGTGCCAGTGTCTGCTTGCAGTTCTCGGATCAGGGTGTGCATATGGCGTTTGAGGCTGATATCCAGAGCACTGAAGGGCTCATCAAGCAGCAGCACTTTGGGCCGAGTAATCAGCGCCCGAGCTATGGCTGTGCGTTGCTTCATGCCGCCAGAAAGCTCGTGTGGATACTGTTTTGCAGCGTCAGTCAGTCCGACGCTGGCTAGAATTTCCTTCACGGCTGTTACCTGGTCGCGGGTGTCATCCTTGCGAAACCGCAGGCCAAACTTGACGTTGCCTTCAACCGTCAGCCAGGGGAACAGGTTGTTCTCCTGAAAGATCATGACGATCTCTGGCGTCGGGCCATTCATAAAGCGCTGCTTGTACAACACACCGCCGGTATCCTCGGGTTGGATAAACCCGCCCAGCGTTCTCAGTAATGTACTTTTGCCACAACCGGAACGACCCAGAATCGTGGTAATACGCCCGGCATCGATCTCCAGGTTCATGTTTTGCAGGGGGCTGGGGACAGAACCCTTTCGGGTTGGAAAATTCACCGTCAAATTGTCCAGCGAAAACACCTGACGAGGCTCAGTATTGAAGCTGTTCATTACACTCTCCACCACAAGATACGCTTGCCAATAAAGGCCAGAATGCGGTCAACCAGAAATCCGGATACGCCGATAATCAACATGCCGAACATGATCAGTTCGTTGTTGAACAGGTTACGTCCCATCATGATGATTGCCCCGAGGCCATCTCGCATGCCAACCATCTCGGCAACCAGGACTGCCATCCAGGCGGCAATAAAGTTGGTGCGCAGTAAGGTAAATACTCCCGGTAGAATGGCGGGAAAAACAACCCAGACCCAGCGCTGCCACTTGCTGGCTCCAAGGTTGCCAGACACGGTGATGTATTCTTCCGGCACCCGGCGAATCTCTGCCAGCGTGCCAATGGTGAGGATGAAATAGACCCCCATAAAGACGATGAATACCGCGGTGCCGTTGTTGATCCCAAAGACGACAATAGCCAAAGGGATCCAGGCGATCGGTGCAATCGGTGCCAGCACATACAGCAGCGGTGAGATGCACCAGGTAACGAAGCGAGACAGGCCAATCAGCATGCCGGTAATCAGTGCCGCGACAAACGCCAGCGCCATACCCGCAAACACACGCCCGAAAGTAGCCAGAATCGCTTCATCCAGAGAGGCAGCCTGGGAACCCAGGCCAATCCGGAAACCACTTTCCACAACCATTGAGAGAAACTCGCTGGGGGGCGGCATAACGGTGGTGAACGTGAGTTCGTTATGGCCAGCCACTTCCCAGAGCACAATGATCAGGCAGAAAAACAGAGTGCCAACCCCCCAAGGGGCCACTCGTTCCCAGGCAATGGACTTCATGCTCACTGCTCCAGAGATTCAATCATGCCTGTGCGGAAAATATCGGTTGCGGCAATCTTGCCGTCGATATAACCCAGCTTGGACATTTCATCGACAACGTACTGTATGGACTCAACATCCGGCGAGAACGAAATAGGTGACGGCGCGCTGTTAAAGGCTGTTTTCAGTACTGCATCTGGCACGCGATAGTAATTGCCGCCCTGCAGTAGAGACATGGCTTTGTCGACGTCGGTGTTGATGATATCGGCTGCGCAGATCATTCCTTTGAGTAAGGCTTCCACGACTTCAGGTTTTTCATCCAGGGTCGATTGCAGCACGCTGACCACAGTATTCGGAGCTCTCTCAGCCCAGGCGGTGGCGTTGTCAGTCAGGCGGGTCGCAGTGCCCTTTTCGATCATCTCGGAGGTGTATGGTTTGATGTGACTGAGAATATCGACGCCGCTGCGGAAGGCTTGCACCATGGCTAGCAGGTCATCGAAGTAAATGAACTCGACGTCGTCGGCCGACAAGCCGACACGTTGTAGCTCGGTAATCATGATCAGCTCCAGGGTATCGCCCTGCAGCACGGCAATTTTCAGTTTCTTGCCACCGGAATCCACATGTTTTTTCAGATCTTCCATTGAGTTCAGATCAAGCCCGCTCTGGGCGATGACTTCCATCACACCCCAACCGCCAGCGGCAGCCACCACTCGGATCGGTACACCACTGCTGGCGGCAAAGAATGGCAACGTGAAAGGGTTGATATTGAAATCCAGAGAGCCACCAGCCAGCGCGGCATTGTTATCGCCAGGGTTGGCAAAAAAACGGGTATCGACCGCCAGACCTTGCTGCTCAAAACAACCACTCTCAACACCGACAAACAACGGAGCCATATCCAGAGCCACCAAATGTCCGACCGTTACGGGAGTCAGGTTCGACTCTGCGTTGGCTGATAACGCGGTGCTTAATGCAATGGCAGTGGCCAGCGCGGTAATAGTGCTTCGAATAACCATAATATTTCTCCGGTTTACTAAGTATGAATCGGGTTGAAGTTACCAATTAAGACTAGTCCACCGGATAGGGTCTAAAAATAGTCGTGAATCCATGTTTACTTTCACGAACTGGAGGGTATAGGCGGGATTTAAATACTTACGCCTCAATCGAGAGCGAGTCTGTAATCAAGCGCTCTTTATTAGTGCGGTCGGCCAGCATTCTAGCCGCCGATTTTTGTTCGAGGTTATCTTTTCGGTAGGCCATGAACACCTGAGAATAATGCACAAAATGCTCTGGCATCAGCGCAACCAGTCGTCCTTCCTCCAGCCAGGGGCGGGCATAGTGCTCGGGAAGGAAGCCAATAAACGGCCCGTGCAGGATCATCATCGCGGATTCTTCCACATTGCAGACCGTCGCAATCACACTCTCATGATCTTGGGCAATAAAGGCGAATTCGCGCTTCTGCATAAAATGGCGCACCACTTTTTTCTCATTAACAATCGTGTTGGCAAGTTCCCGACGATCTTTCACTCCTGCCAGTCGGTGATCTGGCCGACATACCAGCACATCCCGCTCGAAATACAGCGGTTCATAGGTGAGATCACTGTGGTGTTGATCAAAGATACCAATGCCAATATCCAGACTATTGTTGATCAAGCCTTTTTCGATGGCTTCGGGCGAAAGCACTTCGATTGTCAAATTGGTGGGCTTGTCTGGCTGGTAGGTACTGTAAAACCAGGATAATGCCCGGTGTAATGGGCAGGTGTCATCCGTTGCCAGGTTATCGATAATGCCAAGATGAATGGCATCCTTCTGGCTGTTGCGCAGCTGCTGCGTTTTGGCTTGAAAACTTTTTACGGCGGCGAAAAACTCCACCATGGTCTGATGAAAAACTTCACCTTTTTGCGTCAAGCGAAAGCCACTACGGCCACGCTGGCAGAGGCGGAATCCAACCCGTGCTTCCAATTGGTTCATATGGTTGCTAATGGTGGATGTACTGATGTTCAGCTCTTCCTGAGCGCTGTGAAATCCTTTGGTTTCTACAACGGCTTGAAATACTCGTAGTAGTCGAAGGTCAATATCAGAAAGGTTCATGCTCAGCTCTCGGTAAACAGAATCGCAAGAGGACGAAGCAATATCGCGACCACAAGCCTGGAAAAGACTGGGAAATGAAAGTGACTATAAGAAAAATACTGTCTTAGTGGGCATGAGTGTAGATGGTCATTCCGTTTGTGCCAGCTTCCCTGGCGGGTCATCGCGCAACCCGCCAAGGGAGATACCTCGGAGCTTCTGGCTTCCGATCTCTGGTCAGACGATCAAGGACATTACAGGCCGCGTGATGTATACAACGTTTGCAGCAAACCCCGAACCCGCTCAGCCAGCTCGGGCACTGGGCCTTCGACCGGAATGAATGGAGAGATAGCGTTGATTGGCATTGGATTTACCGTAGGAGTAGGAACCCCCATTTCGATCAGCCATTTGCCGTATTGCTCTGCAGAGCTGGCGTAGACAATCCGTCCCAGACCAACCAGGCCATGAGCGGCAGCACACATCGGGCAATGTTCGCCAGAGGTATACACGGTTGCTGTTGCACGCTCGCTTTCTGTCATGTTGCTGGCCGCCCAGCGGGCAACTGCAAACTCAGGGTGCAGAGTATCGTCACCGGTGCCGATGTGGTTGTGATCTTCAAACAGCACTTCACCTGTTTCCGATACTAATACAGAGCCGAAAGGCTCATTGCCTTTGCTCAAGGCCGTTTCTGCCAGTACGACAGTGCGCTCAAGATGAGTCTTGTCGATATCAGTAATCATGGGGGCATCCTGTATAAATTGATTGGGTTAACGTGACCCGGCAAAGACTAGCCTGTCGAATTGATGCCAAAAATAGTCGCGACTCCATGTTTACTTTCACCAACAGCGAGGTATCGGTGCCGCCCTCGGAGAATATAGAGAGGGTTGTTGGTATATCAGCGCTGATGTGATCTGGTGTGCGGAAGGGTGAAAGGCACTTCATCCGTGCGCGTGTGATGTCAGAGACGACCGGGCTGGCAATACGACTTCCCCCCTGTTCAGGGCATATTCCCCAATCCAAGTGCCCAGCCCACTGATTGTGCTGTTTTCCAACTACCGGCTATCCATTAAGCTGTTTATCAAACCGAAGTTTGAGAGACATCCACTGACAGCGATCAAGCTCTATATATGAAAACCCCTTTTCAGCTCCGCCCCTACCAGCAGGAAGCCGTTGATGCCACGCTGAGACACTTCCGCCAATCCGATGAGTCGGCGGTGATCGTATTGCCCACCGGTGCCGGGAAGAGTCTGGTCATTGCCGAGCTGGCCCGCCTGGCTCGGCGCAAGATTCTGGTGCTGGCCCACGTCAAAGAGCTGGTTGAGCAGAACCACGCCAAATACCAGAGCTACGGGGTGACGGCTGGCATTTTCTCCGCCGGGTTAAAACGCAAGGAGAATCGGCACCAGGTCACTTTCGCCAGCGTGCAGTCCGTCTCCGCCAACCTTGATCAGTTCGGGGATGAATATTCCCTGCTGATCATCGACGAATGTCACCGGGTCAGTGGTGAGGAAACCAGTCAGTATCAAAAAATCATCGATCAGCTACGGCAACGGAACCGCGCTCTCAAGGTACTTGGGCTGACCGCCACGCCCTACCGTTTAGGCATGGGCTGGATCTACCGTTATCACTACCGGGGTTTTGTTCGCAGTGAACAGGACAAGCCCTTTGTGCGCTGCATTTATGAGCTGCCGTTAAGGTACATGATTAACAACGGCTACCTCACCCGCCCGGAACTGGTGGACGCCGCTGTGGCGCAATACGATTTCTCCGCCTTGACGCAAAACCGCTTTGGTGAATACGCCGAAAAAGACGTGAATCAGCTGTTAGGCAAGCACCCACGGGTGACCCGGGCCATTATCGAACAGGTGATGGAACTGGCTGCTGAGCGCCAGGCGGTGATGATCTTTGCCGCCACGGTCGATCACGCCAAAGAAATCACCGGCTATCTGCCATTGCAACAAACCGCGCTGATTACCGGTGCCACCGACCAGAATCAACGGGATGCATTAATTCAGTGCTTCAAGCAACGGCAGCTGAAGTATCTGGTGAATGTATCCGTACTCACCACTGGCTTTGACGCCCCTCATGTGGACGTTATTGCCATTCTGCGTCCGACCCAGTCGGTGAGCCTGTATCAGCAGATTGTGGGCCGGGGTCTGCGGCTGGATGAAGGCAAGCAGGATTGCCTGGTGATTGATTACGCTGGCAACCGGGTCAATCTGTACCACCCGGAAGTGGGGGAGAAGAAACCCAATCCGGATAGTGAGCCGGTGCAGGTGTTCTGCCCGGCCTGTGGGTTTGCCAATATTTTCTGGGGCAAAACCGATGGTCACGGCCATGTGATTGAACACTACGGGCGTCGTTGTCAGGGGTTGCTGGAAACTGAGGAAGAGGATGGGCCGGGAGCGCAGTACGAGCGTCCGCAGCAGTGTGATTACCGCTTCCGCTTCAAGGAGTGCCCTCATTGCGGTAGCGAGAATGACATCGCCGCCCGTAACTGCCACCAGTGCCAACAAGCCATTATCGACCCGGATGATCAGCTCAGGGACGCCCTGAAACTGAAAAATGCCATGGTGATCCGCTGTGCCGGGATCACCCTGAGCAGCCACAGAGACAAACCCGATAGCAAGCTGAAGATCACCTACCACGGTGAAGACGGGGAGGAGTTGGGCGAGTCCTTCGATTTCAGCAAGTCAGCACAACGCCACGTCTTTAACCGATTGTTTGGTCGGCGTTGCGGCAATAGTCAGACCCCGAAAGAGTTCAGCCGGATCGAAGAAGTGCTTGAGGTGCAGGCCCAGCTACCGGCACCGGACTTTGTTATAGCCCGCAAACAAAAACACTACTGGCAGGTGCAGGAGCGGATCTTTGATTATCAGGGGAATTACCGCAAGGCAAACGAAGTGTAGGGACGCCCTCTGTGGCGGTTCGTAACGCAAGGATACGGACAGCGCCGTTCTCCTGCTACTCCATGCCTTGGCAATATCCTGGAACAGATAAAAGCGCAAGGATGCCGGTGTCTGGCTATACAGTTCAAGACGCTCGCTGCAGGTTGAAGATGGTGATTGGTTACTTGCTCAGGTCTTTGCGGCAGCGTTGATCTAACTGTCGAATCAAATCAAGCGCTTGTTGCAGCTCTTGTGCCGTCAGGTTGTCGGATAAGGCCTCAACCCAGTGGTGTTGCCGTACATCCGCCAGCCGGTATTTTTCGCTACCTGCCTCTGTCATGACAATCAGTTTTGCTCTTTTGTGATCCGGGTTGTCTTTGCATATTAAAAGACCCTCTTTGACCAGATCGTTCACGACCCGTTGTACTGACTGTCTTGCCAGACCCATTCGGCGAGCAATGCTGGCAACAGTAGGGTTGTGTTCTTCCATTGTGATTGCGCCAAGCACTTGCCACCGAGCGCTTGTTAATCCCAAACCGCGTACCAGGTTGTCACCTGTTTCGCGCAATGTGCCATTAAATCGGAAGATTTCAAGAATAAGATCGGTAAGTACTTCACTACGCTTCACGCGCTGGGTCATTGGTTGATTTCCTTTACGATTTTGTAATGCCACTGTATTCGGAGCGCCGCGGATAGTGCTGGCGCCAGGTTCTCTGTACCAGTACACCGCTCTTATTCTACTTGAGGATGGGCGCTGATACTGATCGGTTGGTGAATTGCGATGGTTTCGTGGGAGATCCCTTGGTCTAGCATGATAAAAAACTTCTGCCTTAAGCCTCGATTTTTTGGGGAGGCATACAATTTGACGTTGTTCTTGAGACTAATAATAGTCACAATGACAGCATGCTGTCATCTTTCTGCTGTAGATTAACTTACTCTGCAAAAGGGAATTCGAGTGAGTTGTAATCCAGGCTGGACAGCCCTGGTTGCTGTGACGCCTGCCCAAACTGCTTGCTGAGGAAATATTAATGAATCGTTTTTTTACTATTCTGATAACCACTTATGTTTTGTCTGGGTGCTCACAGTCTACCGAGAGCACGGTCGAGGCAGCCTCTGATGCTGCTCGCTGGGTAAAAATAGAAAACCTGGTCGAGGCTACAAAACCCGGCCATGAGTTGACCGGGACAGTCAAAGCGCGCCACGAGGTCGAGTTGGCTTTTCAGGTTGGAGGCAAGGTTGATCAGCGGCTGGTCGATGCTGGGCAGTCTGTTAAAAAAGGGGAGGTGCTGTTCACTCTCGATCTGCGAGACCTGCGCGAGTCTGTTGTGACTGCACGTGCCAACCTGAGGGCAGCAGAAGCAACGCTGAAACTTGCTGAAAAAGATCTGGAGCGTGACTATCAATTGGTAGATCAGGGCTATACCAGTCGGCAGGAATACGAGAGGGCGTTACTGACCCAGGAAGAGACGCAAGCGCGTCGTGATGTTGCTGAGGCCCAGCTGTCCCAGGCCTTGAATATGTTGGAATATGGGGTACTCAGAGCAGAGAGCGACGGCATCATACTGGATGTGTTTATCGAACCGGGAGAGGTGGTCAGTGTGGGGCGGCCGGTTGCAAAACTGGCTAAATCGGGAGAGCGGGAAGTTGAGGTGGATTACCCTTCTGGCGCATATCCTCCAGAGCAAGGAGGGTTACTGCATGACGGAGAGGCCATAGCACTGACGCGGAGAGAGATGGCCGGGGCGGCCGACCCGGAAAGCCGTACCTGGAAAACACGCTACACGATAGATCAACCACTGTCAGACCTAAGGTATGGCCAGCTTGTCAGAACACGGTTCCTGGTCAGCAACGATTCAATACCACTTTATAAAATGGCCATTTCTGCCCTGGATGAACGTGGTGAGACCCCCTTTATCTGGACAATAGTGGATGGCGAAGCAGTGCCGCTCAACGTTGATATCCAGCGTATCGACAAAGATCATGCCTGGGTCACTGGTTCAACTCTGGAAGAGGGGCTGATTGTTATTTCTAGCGGTACACACCTGCTCAAGCCCGGCATGGCAGTACAATCACTTGATGCCAGGGGGGCGTGATGGCTTTTCCCAATCTCTCCAGAATCGCTGTGCGAGAAAGCTCGGTTACGCTCTTTTTTATTACGCTTTCCTTGGTTGCAGGCCTTTACGCTTTTACGTCTTTGGGTCGGGCCGAAGATCCTGATTTCACGGTAAGAGTCATGATGGTGACTGTTCTGTGGCCGGGTGCTGCCGCTGATGAATTACAAGATAGTGTGGTTGATCGGTTGGAAAAACGCATTCAGGAAGTGGAGGATTTGTACAAAATTGAGACAACGGTGCGGGCGGGGCGGGCCGACTTGCAGGTTGAGTTCCAGGATTACACCGACGCCAAGCATGTCCCTGATCGCTTTTATCAGGTCCGGCGTCGCATGCAGGATGAAGCATCCCAGTTACCGGACGGGGTTATCGGGCCTATCGTAAATGAGGACTTCGGTGATGTGTATTTCACCCTGGTTGCGCTGACGGCATCAGGTGTCGCGCAGCGAGAATTGATCCAGGATGCCGAGGCGATTCGGGACAGGGTACAGCGCGTTCAGGGAGTTGAAAAAGCCGAGATTTTAGGTGAGCGATCAGAACAGGTATTTGTTGATTTCGACATGACGAAGTTACAAGGGTTAGGAGTGTCTCTTACCGATATTATCGAAGCTATTCAAGCCAATAACCGACTCTTGCCTGCGGGCCATATTTCCACGGCAGGCCCTAAAGTCTACCTCCGCCTGGACGACGATTTATCGAACCTGGAGGCTTTGCAAGAGGTACCTGTCCGAATTGATGAACATCTGATCAGACTGGGTGATATTGCCACTATATCCAGAGGGTACGAAGATCCTCCCAGCTATCTCATTCGCTCATCCGGAGAGGACGCTCTACTGATAGGTGTGGTCATGCGGCGTGGAGAGAATGGCCTGGCGTTTGGTAAACGGTTAAGAGCATTCTGGGAAAACGAAAGAGTAATGCTTCCTCTGGGAATGGAGCTTGACCTGCTGACAAATCAGGAAGAAGCCATTATCGGTGCGGTCAACCTTTTCCAGGTTAAGTTTCTGGTTGCCGTGCTCGTGGTGATGGCCGTTACAATGCTGGCGGTTGGCCTGCGGGCCGGGATCGTGGTGGGAATTGCTATTCCAGTCACTCTTGGACTCTCATTTATTGTGATGCTCGCAATGGGCATTAACCTTGATCGTATTACACTCGGGGCGCTCATTATTGCATTGGGGCTGTTGGTTGATGATGCCATCATTGCCATCGAGATGATGATTGTGAAACTGGAAGAAGGATGGGACAAGCTACTGGCGGCATCTCATGCCTGGAATGTGACCGCCGCTCCAATGCTCTACGGGACTCTGGTAACGGTTGCCGGTTTTGTACCTATAGGGTTTGCCCGCTCCAGTGTCGGTGAGTACGCAGGCAACATTTTCTGGGTATTGGCCATTGCGTTGTTACTTTCCTGGGTGGTTGCCGTTGTGTTTACTCCTTATCTGGGGGTGAAAATCTTGCCAGATAACCTGTATCACAGCTCTCATAGCAACAAGGAAGCCTATTCCTCACGTCCCTACCGTATGCTCAGGAAGCTTATTATCGGCACCCTGGCGCATCGAAAAATCGTTGTTCTGAGTACGTTTGCATTATTGTTTATATCTATAGTGGGCATGATTGGTCCAGTCCAGAAGCAGTTTTTCCCCGTCTCTGATCGTCTTGAGGTGCTGGTCAGTATTTATCATCCACAAGGCACTTCGATCGAAGCCACCGACGCTACCGTCCAAAAAATAGAACGACTGATGGAGGGCACCAGCGGCATCAAGTCCATGTCGGCTTATATTGGAGCAGGGGCTCCCCGGTTTTTTATCTCTGCCAGCCCGGAGCAGCCGAACAGTGCTTTCGCCAAGCTGGTTATCGTGGCAGAAGACATCGCAGCCCGAGATGGTTTGATCCGATTGATTCGTAACCGGGTAGCGGCCGGTGATTTTCCGGAGTCACGAGTCAGAGCTGAAACACTCCTTTACGGCCCGCCGGTTGACTGGCCAGTCAGTATTCGAGTGATGGGGCCAGAGGCCAATCAGCTGCGTACTATTGGTAAAAAAGTGAGGGATATTATCGCGAGCCATGCCAACACTGAAAACAGTCATCTGGAATGGGATGAACGCACACCTGGTATCGATATTCGCTTCGACAAAGACCGGCTCCGGTTGTTTGGCTTGACGCCAGAAGAAGTTGCTTATCAGCTGCAATTTCAACTATCCGGGTTGGCCATTACAACGTTAAGGGATGGTATTCGATTGACCCCGGTGGTCGGTCGGGCCAAGGCAGAAGATGTTACACAGATTCAGAATCTTGAAATTGTCAGTGAAGAGGGGCGACGCATTTCATTTAACCAGGTTGGCGAAGCGGATGTCGTCTACGAAGAACCTGTAATCCGGCGTTATAACCGGGAACCGTTTGTGGCGGTTAATGCTGATGTTCGAGGAGCACAGGCCAAAGATGTTACGGCCGACGTATGGGCAGCGCTAGCGGAGCTGCGCGCACAAATGCCCGTTGGCTATTCTTTGCAAATCGGTGGTTCAGTTGAGCAATCCTCGAAAGGCGAGCACTCCATTCAAGTGCTACAACCCCTTATGATCGTGTTGATGCTTGTTTTTGTGATGCTGCAGATGCGCTCCTTCAAAGGTACGCTGGTGGTGATATTGACGGCGCCACTGGGTTTGATTGGTGCTGTGGCCGCGCTGCTGATCTTTAACCAGCCATTTGGCTTTGTGGCAACGTTGGGGATTATTGGTCTCGCCGGTATTCTGATGCGTAACACCCTAATTCTGACCCAGCAAATTTCAGATAATATGAAAGAGGGCATGCTGATTCGAAGTGCCGTCATTGAAGCGGGTGTGCAGAGATCTCGGCCCGTTATTCTGACCGCTCTGGCTGCGGTGTTGGCGTTTGTACCACTGACCATCGATAGCTTCTGGGGCCCGCTGGCTTACGTTCTTATTGGTGGCGTTTCACTGGGCACCGTGGCCACGCTGGTATTTGTACCGGCGCTTTATGCCATCTTCTACCGAATACCTGATAGCGATTATTCGTAGGGCTGGCCTTGGCCAGCTATCCCATTGCCGCAAGGTTGATCGGCACCGGACCTTGTTATAGCCCGCAAACAAAAACACTGCTGGCAGGTGCAGGAGCGGATCTTTGATTATCAGGGGAATTACCGCAAGGCAAACGAAGTATAGAAGTGTAGTAGGGACGCCCTCTGTGGCGGTTTGTAACACAGGGATACGGACAGCGAGCGCTGTTCCCTGTGAACGATACGGCAAACATGACGTTCTTTTTCTCGAAACCCAGCAGAAAGCGGAAGCTCCCGCTGTCTGCTGCATCCGTTCCGTTGGGTTATTCTAATAACTCGCTTGCAGCGAAACATGCAGGCGGCCATGGTCACCTGCAGTCGTTACTGCCGCTGTCGCGCAGTTGCCAGCCATAACTGATCTGGGCGTTGAGGTTGGGGAATAACGGGTAGCGCAGGCCGGTTCCCATGCTGTGCAGCACAAAGTGCTTTTCTCCTGCCAATGGGTCGGTATGTAATCCCCCCAGAATATATCTCACAGTCGCTGATAGACTGGGCCAACAGAAACCGGATTACTCTGATCTACATTCAGCCGGGCAAGCCCACTCAAAATGCGTACACCTCCAGCCAGGCTACGAAAGGCAGCTTAACCCTCTACTCAAACGAGCGATTAAAAATGGGGGATACATCACCTCATCATCGCTCGGTGCCGGAAGTTTCCCGAGAAGAAGACATCTCTGAGCCGACGTTATCCGTAGGTGCGCACTTTAACGCCCCAATAAGGGGCTAAAAATGGTTTGCTAAAAAGTGTAGCGAAGCGAAACCGAGCAAATTGTTTTTAGTCCCGGTCGATTGGCTTGTTAGCACTATGGACAAATATACGCTAATATTTTTATTAATATTAACGTTATTGAAGCTAATGCCAAAATACAAGGGATAGCGAAATCAAAGATAAACCATCGTAATACTTGACTCCGTAGATGACCCCAAAACCCCTTTTCAAATTTAAGTAAGGCATGTTCAATGAATAAAGTTTTAGAATGCATTTCTTCAATTTTTTGTTTCGATGTATTAATCGCAGGAGTTAGTCGACTATCTTTAATATTTTTCTCTATTGATTTTATAATACCCTCAAGTTGCTCAAATTGATTGCGATGACCTCTCCACCATGAGAACAAGGTAGATTGTCTGCCTTCATCAGCGTTTGCCTGAAACGTAGGTGAAGCGTATCGTGCAATACTAGCTTTAGGTATTTTAATTCCTGTTAATCTTAATTTGTTTTCTTTAAAATTATCTAAAGCAGCCCAAATAAAGTGACTAAGAAAATAAATTAACGCAACAAGTAATAGTATATAAACATGCAAAATTTTAAAATCTGTAAGTTTAAATCCTCCAAAGCTATTTTGATTGCCATTAAAACTTGCAGATCCAAACGCTAATATAATTCCAATAGTTGATGTAACAATTAAATTTCGTCTAATTCTTTGGGTGTTGCTATCAAATGGATCGATATTTGGTTTTTGTAATAATTGATCAAAATCCACATTAATTCCTATGCTGGTTAATATTGCCAAACTCTAGATAGTGCTAACAATTTATTCATGCGCATGCGCGTTTCTGGTGGCACGATTTGTTGCGAGAGGAGGGCAGGTATTTGAGTTGACTGATGATTTCCGTTTTCACTGAACTCTCCTCCTTGGAAAACACGCATGCGCGTTTTTCTGTTTTAACGTACGCATTAATTCTACGTCAAAAGCGCAAAACCATTGAACGTCATAAGGATACGCTAACAGCAACCGAAAAAATGCGCAACTTCTCTGGAGATACGAGCATGGATTTTATCTTCGATTTTATTATGCTGTTTATACATACAGTTATTTCGAGGGGAGTAGAGCCATGAGTAAAAGTCCGTTTTTGAACCAGATCTCTCGTTTCATGCGGCTGAATGGATACAGCCTTCGAACAGAAAAAACTTACCTCTACTGGATCAAAGCCTACATACACTTTCAGCAATGCCAACAGCCGGATCTGAGGGCCTGTTGAGGTCATGGGTTTTCTGGAATACCTGGCATCTGGCCAGTATGTGTCATCGCCAGCATGTGTCATAGAATAGCCAGCGAGTTGCCCTGAATGCTCTGGTTGTAGTGGTCTACTAATCCCGGACGCGGCACATAGGGCAAGAATAGCCTTCCTTCCTTGAATTATTCCTGGCACTAAATATTTTTTCTTGCCTAATAGCGACATTATTTGGTCGGTTTCATTCCCTGTGGTAATTGTCTACAATGCGCACTCCGCAGGAGAGAGTCAGCCGTTAAATGCTGGCCGCCGAAGGCGCAAACTCCCATAAACGCTCAGGCCAAAGTACTGCGGGCCAAGCAGATTGCCATCTGGAGAGAGGTTACTTTTGTAGCCCACCGAAGGAGCAAGCCAGCGGTCAGGTCCGTCTGGTCAAACTCTCAGGAACAAAGGACAGGGGGAGGGGCACGGATAACACAGGAGTTCTGTGTGCTCACTATTATCTATCTTGTTGCTATTACAGCTGAAGCAATGTCTGGCGCGTTGGTTGCCGGGCGTCGTAATATGGACATGTTCGGGGTGGCTTTTATTGCGTTTATTACTGCTCTGGGGGGCGGCACCGTACGCGATATTCTTCTTGGCAATTTTCCAGTCAACTGGACCCAACACCCTTCTTATATCTATCTGACCATTACTGCTGGTCTTTCTACCATGGTGCTTGCGCGCTTTATGCATCGCTTGCAGAAGCTGTTCCTTGTGCTGGATGCCATGGGCCTGATCGCCTTTACGATCATTGGTTGTAACGTTGCCCAGCAATTGGATTACGGTCTGCCGGTGGTCATTATGGCTGGCATTATTACTGGTGTATTTGGCGGCATTTTACGAGATATCTTCTGTGATCAGACACCGCAAGTGCTGCAGCATGAGCTGTATGCCAGTGTGTCTCTGTTGGTCGCTGTCCTGTATCTGGTGTTGCAACATTATGATGTGAATGAGGATATGACTCTGCTTGTGTCATTCAGCAGTGGCCTGGTTATGCGTCTGGCGGCTATCTATTGGCATTGGTCGTTGCCGGTGTTCCGCTATGCGCCAGAACGCTGGTAGCAGGCCGTCGAATCAGGCCGAGTCACGTGACCCCCACTCTTGGAGTCAGTGAACCCAGGGCTTTTGGATAAACAGTGAGCCAGCAGAATTTTGCTTGTTGGCTTTCTGCGGCTATTCAGAAGGGTGGGTGTCCAAGTTGTCTCTTTCCAGATTGTCTCTGGCGAAGCCGTTTAGCGACTGCAGACAGGGTGGCCGTTAAGCAATAGTGGCCATTGAGGTGAGGATATTGAATCTCGGTGAGTACGAGCCAATGCAACTCCAAGCACTCACCAGCGCCACGTTACCGCCAACCCAAAGCAGGCTGACGCCGAATATCGATGATTTGGAGAAGTCTTTCAGAGTATCCTTAGCTGAACCTAATAGAAGGAGCTGCCCTGTTTAAGGTGTGGTTCGAGAACAGCTGCAGCCGCTTACGAATGGACTGAGACGAATATGTGCGCCACCGAAACCAGAATTGATTCCAAAGAAAAAATCATCATCGACTTGTTTGCACCTAATGTACCGGGTAGTACGGAAGATAAAGATTTTATTCAGCGAACCTTACGTGACCAATTAGTAAACAGCATACGAGAATCTTTGAAGGCTGCAGCCGAAGACAAGCCTTCGGAACTGGAGCGGTTTGTTGATGAGTCCGGGCGCAATGTTTATTTTGTGGATGGTACGCGTGGTGCTGGTAAAACTACATTTATCAACAGGGTGGTTGAGCACTTACAGAAGAAAGAGCAGGGAGAAGACAGCATTGAATGTCTGCCTCCAATTGATCCAACTAAGTTGCCAAGATCAGAACCGATTTTGGTTACAGTAACCGCTCGTTTGAATTATGTGGTTTCAAAAAAATTCAAAGGTTGTTGGTCATCAGATAAAAACAAACCGAACAAAGAAAAGTGGCAACAGCAACTTCAGCAACTGGAGCGTGGATTACGTTTATTGAATGATAAAGAATACAAACCAGAATATTTTAGTGAAGCTCTACAGTTGAATGCTCAACTTGAATACTCCATGGGTGGGCAGGATCTATCGGCCATCTTTGGGACGTTAGTGGAGTTGGCATGTGATATTTTGGAATGTAAAGCAATTCTTATTTCATTTGATGATATTGACACTCAGTTTGATACAGGCTGGGCTGTGTTGGAGTCGATTAGAAAATTCTTTAATAGTAATAGATTGATAATTATAGCAACAGGAGATCTTCGGCTTTATTCACAACTGATTAGGGGTAAACAATATGAAAATTATAGTCAGGTTTTATTGGAGCAGGAAAGTGAGACAAAAAGAACTGCAGAACGTGGATATATGGTCGAGCACCTTGAACAACAGTATTTGTTGAAGATATTTCCAGTTCAAAAACGAATTCAATTGAAAAACATGCTCCAATTGGTTGGTGAAAAAGGACAAGAATTAAGTGAGCATGAGGAAATACTAATAATAATAGATTCGGGTGACTCTGTAGGTATCCGTAAGGCGTTGGAAGATTCTGTTCGTGAAGGTTTGAATATTAGACCTGGTTCGGATTTGAATATTTATGTTGATGAGATGCTTAAACAACCTGTGCGTCTGTTAATGCAAATTTTGCAAGACTATTACACGAAAACAAGTACTGGTGTGGATAAGCCTTTGCTTTTTCGTAATGCTTTATATGGCGCGATGTTGAGTAGTATTTATAGGGCTGGTTTAAATTATGAACAACATCGTTTTGGAATGGATTCTGTTTGTAAGGATGTATTTATATATACTCGACAGGATCAAGATTTTAATACTGGATTTTATCTGAGACCACAATCAGACTCTGAAGCTCTGAGGAATTGTTCGATATATCTTTCTGCTCAGGTTGGAGCTATTTGTCAAAGGGATTTGTCCAAAGTTCTTCAGATGCTTTTGGTTGGATGTGGATCTATCAGTATATTTAATCAATTTGTTATGAATTTGGGGGTCTCTAAAATTCAAGGTCAGACCGATGATAAAATAGCTAATAGCTATGTCTCATATATGTCGGTAGGACGTAGAGAGAGCGCTACTCATTGGGCAAATCGATGCTGTGCTGTTATATCTGATTATGCTAGAGTTGGTGTCTTTTTAGGAATGGTTCAGCTAAACCGCAAAGGTGGCAAGAAAGCAGATACATATTCGGCATTTAAGTTGAATCAGGAAAGTGGTTTGGCGAAGGCTTCCATGGCAGCATCTTTAAGCTCTGTATCTGGAAATAATTTGGCAGACTATACAAGTGTTTTTAACTTGATTGGTGCGATTTCTGATTTGTCTTCTTCATATGTGGGAGAAGACAGGGAATCCAAGATCGCTTCATTTGTGAAGTCATTTAATAAAATAATATCTCAACCTACTTGTATTGTTCCACCTTGGAAAAATGAAGCAGAGTTAGCAAGAACGAAAATCGACAGTGATGAAACAATCCAAGAAGATTTTTTGATAGATGACGTGATTGATGGTGATAGTGATGAATACAAAAAATATACAGGTGTAAATAATGAGTTCACAGACGCTATTGAGTCTCTTGAAAAATGGGTGAAATATGTTCATGAACATCAGAAAAATATAAAACCATCTTCTATACTTATTGGTAAAATATGGACACGGTTGTATTTTAATCTTAATAATATTGCTGACAAACATAGAGTAAGACTCCACCGTGATGCTTATAACGGTGCCATGGCAAGTCAGTCTAACGCTGCCAAAATCATGCGATTTAATGTATTGGCTTTTCTTCATGCCGTCTTGGTTGAGGAAGATTTATATCATGCTGCAAGTAAAAAAGAATATCTTGGAAGTGGCCTTCGATTGAATCCCGTGACCTCTGTGGATGTATTTACTGAAAAGCTTGAAGAAATCAATGAAAAATTGGATGGTGCTGGAGAGTTATGGGTTGATTCTCATCCAATTTTTTATTTTCTGATAAAATGCCCACTATTACACCCATTTTTATTTCCTGCAGGGGGAATGAGTGTCGATACAATGCGTTCTAGCGAGCAGAAGTTTTATGATATCGTATTAAAAGTTCTTGGTGAGACTGATTTTCATGGATTAAAATTTGATGATTTAAATAATAGTATCAATAAATTAAAATCATCGTTTTCGATAAAAACATTGAACTGTGCAAGTATAGCTGGCGCCAAGTATGATCCAAGCACTCCAAGAAGAAATTCAAAAAGTACAGGGAGTTCGAGTGATAATGCTCAATAAAATATTTATTTGTCGTGGCTTTTTAACTATATATATAAGTGGGCAGGCATGGAAAGATATATAATCAGTTCTACCCACTTGCTACACGAATTATTGACAACCTGTTTTTCTGAAAAGATTACTGATGAGCAGGTAGAGACTTCGATATTTCTGACTCAGTATGAACTGGATAGAAATTTTCCTGATCATATTGCTAAGGCAGAGTGGTTGTCTTTACAGCAGAGCCTGAAAAGACAACATCTATCACTAGGACCTATAGCGGCGCTACGTAATATCGCCAAAATATTCGTGAAAAACGAAAAAGATGGGCCTAAGGCAGATTTAGGTTTGTATTCAACTTGGCAGACATTGATGAGCCGGATTTCTTGCTTGCCAGTCATGGCTTGTCATCAGGTTTTTAATCCTGGAGCTGCCAATCAGCAATACGATTTTCATTGGCCTCTGTATCCGTATCACCCAGGAGTGGAAGATTATATCCGCTGTGAGCAGTTGCATGAATCTCATCAGCATCTGAATGGCAGTACTAGTGCTGAGGAATGCTGGCTGGATACTTTGGCGTCTCCGGACCTCTCTGTTAAGGAGTTTGAAAAAGCATTTCATAAATTCTCGATGTTGCGTCAACTTTGTCGCCAGGTAGATTTCTCGCTGACTCCTAAGACATTGAGTATGCGTTTGAAAATAGCAGACAATATTCGGGAGATACTATGCCGAGTTGCACAAGGGATGATACTACCAGATTGGTTATCGGCTTTGGAGCACCCTGACCAGTTAAAAGAAAACAGCTTATGGCACAAACAAGAAAATGGAACAATGGAGGAATACTTTTTTACAACTTCATGGCCATCTGATAATAAATATAGCCAGATATCTGAATACTGCCTGTTGGTTAAATTGTTCGAACGCTGGAAATATGGTGCTCCGAAAGAATTGGAACGATTGTTGTGGATCTATTTACTGATTCAAAATCAGTATTTGACGTTATTAGTACAGCGTGATGACTTCTTTGGGTTTGACCAGTTTCAGAAATACACGACTACTGAATTGCGGGAGGAAACAGAAAAGACATATTTGTCGCGTTTTAAAAATGCTCATGGTAGTGGTGAACACTCTCAAACCTTTTATCTGGAGGGGCGTTTTGCACCAAAAGATACATCAGTGAAAATGCAGAAACTGTTGTTTAGTATTCTCCGTGGATATTGGGAGTATTTGTGTTTGTATAATAATAATTACTGGCCTCACACTAACCCTCTTAGTCTCTATCAGGTTTTGGATAATCTGGAAAATATAGGTGTTGATAACCGAGTTGCTCAGTTGGCTTTAGTCCCTCATTTTATCAAACAACAACAGAAAAATAATGAGGTTTACCCATACGCGATACTATTTAAAGATTTAAAAACCAGGGCAGCTATTTTGATGGAGCTGCTACAACATGACCCTCGCTTGACTCGCTGGGTACGAGGTATTGATGCTGCCGCGAATGAAATGCACGCACCACCAGAAGTCTTTGCACCTTTGTTCCGTGTATTGTCGCGAGCTGGAATCAGTCATATTACGTATCACGTCGGTGAAGACTTTCCTCATCTTATCAGTGGTGTTCGTTCAATTGATGACGCCATTCGATTTTTGCCACTTAGAAATGGTGATCGGCTGGGGCATTGCACGGCAATCGGCATCACTCCCGCTATCTGGAAGCGGTCGCTACCACCCAAGTTGGCAATCACGAAAGAAACTCGCTTGCTGGATTTGGTATTTATCTGGAGGGAATTGAAAAATCATCCTGAATTATTACGTTATGCTCATGATGCTGCAATGCAGGCAGTGCAACTGGCTCAGGAAGTTTTTGGGTTGGAAGAAGAAATATCAATCACTACACTGGATCAGCTCTTTAATTTGCGTGATTTACTACCTGAAGCTGAAGGGTTACTTGGTGAGATTGATGGACCTTTGCAGCCTGCGTCCTTGTGGACAGAAGAACATGAACGTGTGCATGAATGTTTGCGCTTAACTTATATGAAACGGCCATTAAGGTTGTATAAGGAATGGCTTAGGTCTACAGAAATTCGTGAACAGCGGCAAGAATATATTGATGTTGATATGACAGCTCTACCTGATAATGCTTTGATTGTATTGCAACAGGCAGTCATGGCAAAACTTGCCCAAAAGAATATTGCCATTGAATGCCCACCGACCAGTAATACTAGAATAAGCCAATACCGTGACGTAAGTGAGCACCATATATTTCGATGGATGGGGTTGCCTGGAGAGGCGATTGACGGCGATATATCCATGTCTATTTGTCTAGGGTCAGATGATCCTGGAGTGTTTGCTGCTGATTTGAAATCCGAATTTTATCATCTGTTTGTTGTATTGACGGGAAAATTTGGTTTATCCGCTACAGAAGCATTAAGGAAAGTAGCGGAAGTAAATGAAAACGGCCGGATTTACCGATTTCATTTGAATTAGGATGACTTCATTATTTGGGTGTTAGCACAGTGTCAAGTAATGGTGTATATGTTATCAAATATAGAATTCGATATCAAATCCAATATTCTTGTCAATAAGCTATTTACTGATTGTATTTATATTTTCGGAAAAATTCCTATATAAAACTTTCTGTATGAATAAAAAACCCATATCTGCAGCGCAAATATGGGTTTTTTAAAACACTCAACCGATTATATTAAAGATCCAGGTCTTCAATAATATAGACGGTGTTGGCATCAATCTCGGTTTGCCCTGCGTCCAGATATTTTTGTTCCAGCACGCCGCTGGTTGACCAGGTTGCAAAGTCATCATCATTGATAACAGCAATGGTTGAATCGTTAATCAGCCACATGCCTTCAAGCTTGTCGTGTGGGTATTGAACTTCTGCCACCAAATCAACCAGGAAGGTTTTGGTAACCGGTGTAATGGTATTTAAACCTGTCCAGCCTTCATTCAGTACAACTTCTTCCAGAGTTTGTCCGTCTTTGGTTAACCCAAGCTCGGCATCCTGAACCCATGATCCTGAATCGGTAATGCTTTCCAGGTCGGTAGCGTTACTGATATCAATTTTATACAGGTATTTCATGGCGCTGGCATCGGAGGCGAAGAAAGCACCATCACGTTCGATCACAACAAATTCAGTGGCGCTGAGAGCAACAATACCCGACTGGGAGTTTTGTGTTTTCTCCTGGCGGTACAGGTACTGCGCCACGCTGCCTGTTTCTGTATTGACTGTAACAATACGCACGATATCCAGGTCTTTTACTGAGCTGCTTGGGTTATACATGGTGGATTGCATGATGCCGACCAGTGTTTTTTCATCTGGTGTTACGGCTAAACCTTCCATGCCGCGATTGGCTCGGCGATTGGAAAATTCTGCAGGCAGATTGATCGATACGCGGTCATCATCGGCAAAGGCATTAATACGATCGATTTCATTACCGTCAGCGTCGAAGTGAACCATGTGTGGGCCATATTCGTCGCTTACCCAGAAGGTACCATCAGAAAGCGCGACCATGCCTTCGCCATCCAGTCCATAATCATCCAGCAGGATAGGATTGGTCGTTTCATCGTAAGGCTGGCTCATATCTTCACGAAGCACTTCGACAGTGCCATCGTCCAATACGGCGTAAGGTGTTTCACCGGTACCGCCTAGCGCGGAGTTATTGGGCAAGCCGGTGATTAAGGTGCCGTCTGGACGTTTTAATAGAGTTTCCTGGATCAGTTTTACATCGCCATTGTCCTGAATTTCAAATAAGCCGATGCGTGGAGTGTAATCTTCTACCGGGAATATTTTACCGGTACCCTGGTCGCCAGTGTAAACAGCGTTTGGTCCACGGTCGGTCAGGGCATAAAACTGGCTGGCATTGGTTGGGTGCTTAACCATGTCGGAGCCGTAGCCGCCATTACGAATCTCGAACAGAGCGCCCGGTTTTGCACCGTCTTCAATGTCGCTACGTAATACGGTGTAGGGTAATGTCGAGCCATTGACACCAACGGTATTTGCGTCGCAATCATACGTTGTCTGAGCCACTTCGCTCTCTGACAGGGTGCCATCGGCATCGGCATCCAAACCGGATTCGATTTTTACACCACCAAATACACACTCATTATCGCCAAATGCAACCAGCTCATGGTTTACCAGGCTGTTGAAACCTTCGTTTCCATTGTCGCCGTCATCTCCGGCACATGCAGTCAGCAAACCGAATACAGTTAATGAAATTATCCTTTTCTTGAACATGTTCTGATTCCTAGGGTGTGAGAAATCGACGCATGGTAGTGACGGGTTCTTACAAATAAACGACATATTTATTGCAAATATAATTATAAATATATCAATTTGACATCAAGGTTTAATATAGTTCTGAAATTGAATTTTTCTGTGCTGTTTGTTTTTTATAAGTCGCCATAAATGCAAGTAAATGGTCAGATTTGTCATATTGGATTTATTGGTCTGAGATATTTGAAGCGGTATTAAGGAATATGGTAGCCGTTTTGTCTTTTATTTGTGCTGGTCAGGGTTCTGTCCGGTTGTGAATATTTTCGGCGTTATCTGCGAGATATCTGCTGGCATGTCTGCGTTTGACAGCAGGCATCACGTTTTTGGGTTTGGGTTCCGGTCTTCTGGTTTGGGTTCAGGTCTGGATTCAGGTCTGGATTGGGTTCCGGTCTGGATTCAGGCCTGGATTGGGTCTGCTGCCATTGGTGGACGGAGTGGTTACAGCCAGAGCAGAGTCAGGCAATGGCCCGGCGCAGGGTGCTGGAAGGTGATTCACCAAACAGGGCGGTGTAGTCACGGGCAAAGCGGCCAAGGTGCAAAAAATGCCAGCGCATGGCTGCTTCCGTGACGGTGATGGTGTGATACGGAGGGTGAAGCAAGAGTGCGCGTACCCGGTTAAGACGAAACAGGCGCAGGTAGGTATTGGGAGACATTCCCAGCAGAGTCTTGAAGCTGTATTGCAGGGTACGTTCACTGACACTGGTTTCGCGACACAGATCGACAATACCCGGGCTGGCGTCGGCATTGGGTACCGCTTCCAGATAAGCACAAACATGATGCACCAGCCGGACAGCCCGACGGCGGCTACTGATGCTGGAGTGCATGATATCCGGCTGCGGCCGTGACGACTGCAACATCATCATCAGGTTGTCGGTGAGGTAGCGTTCTATACCCGCAGGGGTCAGGCACGGCTGGCCGAGGCTTATGTGGTGCAGCAACTGGTTGATATGCTGATCCAGCTGAGCCTGTCCCGGGGTTTCAAGGCACATCAGCTCAGGGGTGTCGGGGCCTTCCCGGCGCTCAGGGTCAATAATCATCGCCTGTTGCTGAAAATGCTCCTGATCGAAGCGAAAATACACCGTTTCGGCTTCACCACCGACATGCACATCCGCCTCGGTTCCGGCAGGGATCAGAAACAGCGCCTTATGGTTGGCCTGATATTCAGAGACCCGGGCGGTATCGAGGGTGCCGCGGACATAGGAAAGAGTGCAATATTTCTTATCCATGGTGAAACGTTTGTGCACGGTGCAGTTCTGGCGCTCGATCACCATCTTGATGCCCGGCAGATTGAGTTCCTGATAGCGCCCGGCATAGCGACCGCTGCTGACCTGATCAATTGAAATCGGTAGCCAGTCTTGTACCAGCGCCTGCTCCGACGCATCTTGCACTGCAAGATTCTGGAAGTGTATATCAGCGGCTGTGTTCAAGCCGTGGCGAGTCGCAGCGAAGGGCTCTGTTGATGTAATGAGAGCCGGGGTGAGAGCGGAATCATGACAGTCCATAAGCATTGGGGTCGGGTGATGAATGGGTGTTTTCAGAGTAATGGATAAGTCATCTTGCCCGTAAAATCGGACGGATTTTGAACTTTATGGAAAGGTTGTGAAGCAGCCGGAGAATATTGCGTAACCATTCTTTTGACTGATGTGGTGGGTGTTTTTTTTCCTTATATTCGACAGGTTTTGCCAGTCTTTAGTATCAGATATATCAGGCCCGGTTATGGCGCTGCCCAATCCGGTTTTATATCGAATACCCTGATTTTTATTGTTTATATTGTGTGTCAGTAATGAGTGCAGCCCATGGCCAAAGTGGCCTGGGCGGGAATATTCGTGGCGCGATGACCTGAAGCTGGAACCAATGCAGTTCCAGTGGCTTGCCACAACCGCGTGATGTTCATGCCAATCGCCTGACATCGTGACGCAGTTGTGTTGAATAGGGGGCCGAAATCCGTTTCAACCAGCTCTAAAACCTGTTTGTTGCCAGCGCTCGGGCGATTGATTGCCTTGCTGGACTTGTTCGGGTGTTCTGGCGACGGGTTATCGCATTACCCTTGCCAATATTACAAGCATGAAACAGGCCAATGCTTTATTTTTTGCCACGGTGCCCATAATAACGGCAGGATCGCTTTCTGAGCGATATTGCATGTGTTATTGGCCGCGGATGACACACCAAAAAAGGGCAATGCGGTTAGTGCAGTGCCCTTCAGGAAGGCAGGTGATTTGCGGAATCTATCGGTTTGCGCCCCGTATGGCGATCACCGCAGGGATGATCACCGGGGCCGCAAGTTCCTGTTCGCAAATATCTATTCGGCGGGGTCGCGGTGAATGGCGTAAGGGCCCCAGGCCTGGCGGACGGGGACGATTTCCATGCGGTTGATGTTCATATGTACCGGCAGGGCGGCGATATAGGCGACCTGTTCGGCAACATCATTGGCGGTTAATGGCACGGTGTCCTGATATACGGCATCGGCGGCATCGGCATCTCCGGCGTTACGTACCAGGCTGAATTCGGTTTCGGCGATACCGGGTGACAGGTCGGTAACGCGTACTCCGGTGCCTTGCAGGTCGCAGCGCAGGTTAAAAGAAAACTGTTGCACAAAGGCCTTGCTGGCACCGTAAACGTGGCTGCCCGGGTAAGGATTGCCCGCTGCGGTGGAGCCGATATTGATAACACTGGCTCCAACACCCCATTCGATCAGTCGTGGCAGTACCGCGTGGGTGACGTTGACCAGGCCGGTGATATTGGTGTCGATCATGGTGTGCCAGTCGGCCAGGTCGGATTGCTGCGCCGGGCCGGGGGCCAAGGCCAGACCGGCGTTGTTGACCAGTAATTGAATACCGGCAAAAGCGTCGGGTAATTCATCAATAGCGTGCTTGACGGCGTCGGCATCCCGTACGTCCATTTTCAAAGCCAATACGGGCGTAGTCGAAGACAGTTCGTCGGCGAGGGCGTCGAGGCGTTCCTGACGACGACCACAAATAATCAGTGGCCAACCTTGTGCGGCCAAATGGCGGGCACTGGCGGCACCGAAACCGGAAGTGGCTCCAGTAATCAAAGCTACACCTTTCATGCAAATATCCTGTTGTCTGTAGTGTGTCTGTAATAGGGTGAGCACGCCGCTTCAGCGGCGCTCTTCACGAATAAAGGGTTCGCCCAGCGCACCGGGCTGGCTGCTGTTATCACGGCTGGCAACGGCCACCCAGATCATTACGCCAAGGGTGACAGCATAGGGCGTCATAAAGACAAAATACTGTGGCAGGCGAATGCCGGAGGCGGCCATCTGTGGAATCAGCGCTTCGATACAGCCAAACAGCACCGCACCGGCGAGGGCTTTCCAGGGAGACCAACGGGCAAAAATCACCAGTGCGACGGCAATCCAGCCGCGTCCACCGACCATATCCGCCAGCCACATCTTGGTGCTTAATACCGAAATATAGGCACCGGCCAGACCAATCAGGGCTGATCCGGCGGCAATTGCAGCACAGCGGTAAGCCAATACCGGAATCCCGGCGGCGTCGGCGGCCTGGGGGTTTTCACCCACGGCACGCAAGCGTAAACCGAGTACAGTGCGGTTCAGTACCAGCACCACCAACAGGAAGATAATAGGCGTCAGATAGACCACCGGGTCCTGAATAAACAGTTTGCCGAGAACAGGCAGTTCCGACAGCGGCCATAACGACAGATCTGAGAGGCCGGACACAGGTCGGCTGGTCCAGTTCATCAAGGTGCCGCACAGCCCGGTCAGACCCTGGCAGAAGAACACCAGTGCCAGCCCGGCAATCACCTGGTTAATACGCATGATCAGCACCATCAGAGCGAATAGCTGCGATACCACGGCGGCGGCGATCATCGCCATGATCAAGGCGGCAACGGTGGAGCCGTCAGTCATCAGGGAAGCACCGATACCGGACATGGCACCGACCAGCATCAAACCTTCAGCCCCCAGGGCCAGAACTCCGGAGCGTTCAATAATGATCAGCCCCAAGGCTGCCAATGCAAAAGGCACGGCAAAGTCGGGGATATTACCGATCCAGCTTGCGATCAGGCTCATCAGCTCTGCCCTCCTTGAATACGGCGAATACGGTGACGAATAAAGAACTCGGATGAGGCAACACAAATCACCAGAATGGCCTGGATCAGCTGCACCATGGAGAACGGAATCTGGTAGAACACCTGCAAACTGCGACCTGCGACAAACAGTGTCGCGACCAACAGCGCCACTACGGTGGCGGCGATCGGTTGGTTACGGGCCAGAAAGGCAATCAGGATTCCCGAGAAGCCATAGCCAACGTAGAACGAATGGGTCAGGCGGCCTTCCTGTCCGGCAGTAATCATAAAACCGGCCAGCCCGGCCAGCGCCCCGGATAACAGTACGGTACCAAGGATTACCCGATTAACCGGCACCCCCACGGCACGGGCCACACCAGGACTGTTGTCGACAAAACGTAGGTACAGCCCAGCCCGGGAGACGTTGGTAAACCAGAGCACCAGAAAGGCAACCAGGGTGGCCAGCACAATCGCCAGGCTGAGTCCGTCAAAGACATCGGGCAGGCGTTCGAATACCCGGTACTGAGGGGAGTAGGGGAAATTGTCACGGGGGTCTTTCCAGTCGCCGTATACCAGATGCAGCAAGAAATTCAGCGCGATGTAGTTGAGCATCAGGGTCGAAATGATTTCGTTCACCTTGAGGTGCAGCTTCAGTAATACCGGCGCCAGCGCCCAGATCAGGCCACAGACCACGGCACTGAGCAGCATCAAGGGCAAGCGCATCGACGGTGGCCCGATCTCGAACAGCGAAATCGCAGTCGCGCCGATAGCTCCCCAGATCATCTGCCCTTCCAGGCCGAGGTTCCAGAACCGCGCCCGGAACGCAACGCAGCCAGCCAGGCCGACCATAATCAGCGGCGCGGCCTGAAACAGCACGGCCCGCAGGCTTTGTGCATCAAACAGCGTCAGAATAACAAACTCATTGAGCAGTTCGCCCGCAGGCACTCCGGCCACCACCAGAATCGCTGCTGAAATCAGCAGGCCGACCAGCAAGGCCAGGGCAATCACTAGCGCCTGCCAGTACCAGGCCATCTGCTGACGTACTTCCAGCGTATAACGCCGTGCCAGCAAGGGTTGAAAATTCGTTGCATCAAACATGGTTCACCATGGCTTGCCCAATTGCCTGACGGTCTGCCGGTTGGGCAAACTCGCCGATAATACGTCCTGCTGACATCACGCCAATGCGATCTGCCAGCGCCATTACTTCATCCAGGTCTTCGCTGATCAGCAACACGGCTGCTCCGGCATCCCGGGCGCTGCGCAAGCGCTGGTGTACGGCCAGAGTGGCGCGCACATCCAGCCCCCGGCTGGGGCTGTGAACAATCACCAGTTGTGGCTGGCGGCTGAACTCGCGAGCGATCACCAGCTTCTGGGCGTTGCCACCCGACAGCAGTGCGGCTTTCTGTTGCAGTGAGCGCACCCCCTGGACATCAAATTCGCTGACGGCGGCGGCGGTATCGGCTTCGATCCGGCGGCGGCGCAGAAACCAGAACGGCCCGTACCGGCCGCTGTGAATCTCGCCCATGGCGAAGTTGTCACTAATCGACAGCGGTGCAGCCAGGGCGGCGGAATAACGGTCAGCGGGAATACAGGCAATACCCAGTTCGCGCCGTCGGCTGGCACTGAGGTCGCGCAAATCGCCTTCACCAACCAGCTGCATCGAGCCGCTGACCGGTTCTGGCAGGCCCATCAAGGCTCCGGCCAGTTCGCTTTGACCGTTACCGCCCACCCCGGCAATGCCGTAGATTTCTCCGGCGTGCAGGCTCAGGTTAACGCCGCGCAGTATCGGCGCATTGGGATTGGTTGAGCACAGCTCGCTGACTTCCAGCTTGACCTCACCGGCTGCCCGGCTGGCGGGAACCTGGGGTGGGGTCGGGGCGTCGCCAACGGTCAGCTTGACCAGCTCGCCAACCGTTACCGATTGCGGCTTGAGGCTGGCGACGGTGCGACCGGTACGCATGACCGTCACTTCGTCGGCGTAGCGCATAACGTCGTTCATCTTGTGCGTCACCAGAATGACCGCAGCGCCTTCCTGGTGAGCAAAATTCTGTACCGTAGTCAGCAGGTTTTCTGCTTCCGCATCGGTGAGTACGGCGGTTGGTTCATCCAGAATCAGGATGCGGGCACCGGCCAGCAGCACTTTGAGAATCTCAACGCGCTGCTGTTCGGCGACCGACAGCTGATCGACCCGCGCAAACGGGTCAATGGTAAACCCCAGCCTGGCCGCCGTGGTCTTGATCTCCTCGGCGGTTTGCTGCAGTCGTTGGCGGAAACTGAGGGCCTGGTCATTACGCAGGCCCAACAGAATGTTTTCCGCCACGCTGAAGGGTTTAACCAGCTTGAAATGCTGATGCACCATGCCGATACCCTGGGTGGATGCATCCAGTGGCCCCTTGAGGCGCACCAGGTTGTCATCAATGAACAGCGATCCGGTTTCTGGTGCGTACAGTCCGGCAGCAATGTTCATCAGTGATGACTTGCCAGCGCCATTCTCGCCCAGCAAGGCATGGACCTCGCCCCATCGAGCTGTAAAGGAAGCCTCGGAAAGAGCCTTGAAGCCGTCAAAGGATTTGCTGACGGCATCGAGTTGGATCGCGTTCTTGTTGCTCATTGCTGGGTAACCACGCCCTTGACGAACCAGTCCATGGACCACAGTTCCCCATCAGACAGACTTTCGCCTTTGGCTGCCTTGATGTTGCCATCACGATCCGAGATTGGCCCTGCGTAGATCAGCTTGTCACCTTTCAGCAGTTCGTCACGAGCGGCCATGATTTTGGCTTCATCTTCTTTGCTGATAATGTCGCTGCCACAGCAGGAGACGTCGGTACCGCCTTCTTCCATCGACAGCAGCGCGCCATGTTCGGCTGGCTGCCAGCCACCGGCCATGATTTTTTTCAGTTCAGGGGCAAGGAAACGATCCCAGACCCAAACCGAAGAACACACGGTCGCTTTCGGGGCAAACTCGCTCATATCACGGTGGTGACCGGTGCCATAGACGCCACGTTCTTGTGCGACGATCTGTGGGGTCGGGCTGTCCACGTGCTGGCCAATTACATCAGCACCCTGGTCAATCAGCGCTGTTGCCGCTGCGCGTTCCTTGACCGGGTCGTTCCAGGCTCCGGTGTAGATAACGGTGACGGTGGCGTCCGGGTTGATTTGCTGGGCACCCATGGCGAAGGCGTTAACGGTCCAGTTAACCTGGCCAAACGGGTTGGCGGCAACAAATCCGAGCTTGCCGGTCGGTGAAGCGGCACCGGCTGCCATGCCACACAGGTACTGGCTTTCGTAGGTACGGCCGTAGAAGGATTCAAGGTTGTCTGAATTGGTGGTACCGGAACCGTTCAGGAATGCGACATCCGGGTACTTGTCGGCCAGTTCCTTGAAGGTATCGGAGTAACCAAAGGCGGTACCGATAATGATGTTGGAGCCACGCTGGATCAGACGCTCAACGGTGGGTTTGATCGCGGAGGCTGTTTCCGGGACGCTTTCCACGTACTGGATTTTCTGGTCGATATCGTCTTCCAGACGCTGGCGTGCTTCGTCGAAGGCCTGAGTCCAGCCGCCATCGTTACGCGGGCTGATATACAGCATGGCGATTTTCGCCGGGCCTTTCAGGGTAAAACCAGCATCTTCCGCTGACACGGAGGTCGTCATGGCGCATGCGGCCAGGGCACATAATGTGCCCGTGAGCAGTTTCTTCATTGTCACAATCCTTCTTGCGGTGAGTCGTTGGAGGTCGTGCGGTAGGTAGAGCCCTGCTTAAAGCATGTGGTTGATACGGAAGACATTGCCTTCCGGGTCAAGCAAAACGGCCTGATACCAGTTGTAGTACGTGGTATAGGGAGCCTTGATCATGGTCGCGCCTGCAGCACAGGCGATCGGTACCATACGGTCGACCTCTTCGGGACTGTCGACGTCGATGTTCAGTAAAAACTTGCAGCCGGAGGTGTCGGCGTACTCGCTCAGGTGCAGCAGTTCGTAGGCATCCAGCGCATTGAAGCCGATGCAGCAGCTGCCGGCATCGATGCCGCGAAATATCGGCGAGCGGATGGCTTCCACTTCCGGGAAGTCGAAGACGCGCTGATAAAAGCCACTCAGGGCGACGATGTCTTTGGCGAATACGTTGACGTAAGAAAGTGTGCTCATATCAGGCTACCTTGTTGCCGCCAAAGGTGGTTTGGCGGACGAATTTGGATTGCAGATGGTCGCCGGAGCTAACCGGGGCGTAGCGAGGTTCTTCGCCTTCTGGCACACAGCTGGGCAAGCACTCCACCATGACGTCGTAGTTCGGCTGGTGGAAGAACACCAGTGACTGGCGTTGCTGGTCGCCGTCGACGTCTTCCGGAGGATTCACCACCCGGTGCAGGGTTGAGATCCATTGGTCGTTGGTCCACTGCATCATCAGGTCGCCAATGTTGACGACAAAACCGTCTTCCACATAAGGCACATCGACCCATTCGCCTTCGCGGTTGCAAACTTGCAGACCACCCTGGGCGCTGTCGGGTTTGACGATGGTGAGGCTGCCATAATCGGAGTGAGCACCGGCCCGTAACTGACCTTCTTCGATGCCTTCTTTCAGATGCGGATAACGCAGGCTGCGGAACATGCTGATGTGCTTGTCGATCTTGTCGTCGAAAAAGGTCTCTGGCATTTCCAGTGACAGGGCAAAAATACGCATCACGCTGCGGGCCAGGTCGCCCATGGCAGCAAAATATTCCGCGTACGCTTCCTCAAATCCAGGCAGCGTTGTCGGCCAGACATTGGGGGCAAAATGCGGCCCGGCCATGGCTTCGGAGTAATAAGGTTCATCCGGCACATTCAATGGCCCGATGGAGAAGGATTCTTTCAGGTCGCCCGGAGCGGCTTCTTCCATGGAGTACGACAGGCTCTCTTCTGCTACCGCGCTGTAGCCGCGCACCATGTCGGGACGGGGACGGTTGGCTTTGCGTTTTTCTTCCATGGGCAGGTCGAAGAAGCGGCTGGTCAGTTTGCTGACCCGCTCGATCAGCTCTGCAGGGATCTGGTGTTGGGTAATGACCAGGAAACCAATATCCCGGCAAGCCTGATTCACGGCCTTGGCCACGCTGGCCTTGCCTTCGGCCGTGCCATCAAAATAAGGGCCAAGATCGATGATAGGAACATATTGAAGCGTCATACGATTGCATCCTCCGACTGAAATTCAGGTACTGATTTGATCAGTTACCTGATCTGAAGAATCCGCAGGCGATACCAATCGCCCACCGTTTCCGAACAAAGAAACAAAAGCAGCAACTATGCCAATAAGAAATTTATGTTAGATAACAATGATTTATGTCTTTTTTGATACTTAGTTTTTATCAAATGGTCTGAATTAGAGCACTCGGTTTGTGCGGGAGGCCCGAAAACAGGGCGAGATAATCGTGACTTTGGCAGGAGTTCAGAAGATCGGGATAAATAACCATTTAAAAATAAAGGTTAATGGGTAAAAAACAGCCAGTGGGAATAATAGAAAGGCATTGTGACACCGGTATTATGGGCATGGATGCCTTGGAATTGGCAGCACAAACGGCCATGAAAATAACCAGCAAGACACAGTTGCCACTTTGATCCATGTCATTGATTTATAAAAAGTTATCTATTAAGCAATAAGGAAAAACAGCCAAGGCAGGAGCGCAGTGACAGCATGCTGTCTGACCCATACGGGTTTTGGGTCAGACTCTGCACCGTGATTGGACAGGGCAAGGATAAAAGGAGACAGCGGGATCTTGGCTGGTCTCAGGGGCGTGGACAGATCCCTTGCAGCACCAGCATTTTGAGATTGGCGAGGGTTTCCGCAAAAAAGTCGGGATCATCCAGGGTGTGACCCGCCACGGCTTCTACCTGTACGCGGAAGTCGGCGTAATGCTGTGTGGTTGCCCACAGGGAAAAAATCAGATGATGCGGTTCTATCGGGGCCAGTTTGCCCGCTTCTATCCAGGCATTAATCACCGCGACCCGGGATTCGACGGTGTCCCGCAGGGAAGAGCTCAGCTCATTCAGCAATAGAGGGGCACCTTGAATCATTTCCAGACAAAACAGGCGGGACTCTGCCGGATGATCCCGTGACAGCTCCAGCTTGACCTGAAGATAGGCGCCAATGGCTTCCACCGGGTCCTGTTCGATGTGGAACTCCTGCAAGGGCCGCAACCAGATATCCATCAACTGACGCAATACATTCAGGTACAGGTCTTCTTTGGAGGCGAAGTAATACAGTAGGTTGGTTTTGGATACATCGGCCTGGCTGGCCACTTTATCGAGGCTGGTACCGTGCAGGCCATAGCGTGAAAACACATCCAGGGCAGCGTCCATAATAGCGGCTCGTTTGGTTTCCATCAGGCGTTTGCGCCTGCTCAAGGTTGCTTCACTCGGGACCCGGCTACGGGCTTTCGGCTTCTTTGCGGGCGTTGCCGTCCGCTGTATCTGCTTGTTCACTCTGCTTACCGTTTGTTCCTTGGTTGCCGCATTCTACCCCATTGTGCTGCCTGCAGCTCAAGCGCTTGATTTGTGCCCCAATTCGGACCGGAGCGCACAAACCAAGTGCTCTAAATCAGACTATTTGGTCTGAACTAAAACACAAAAAATAACTAAGTAATTGATATATATCAACAATATCAAAATGGCACACTTGATGCTTTGGTCTTATTACAGCCAAGCCGCAAAGCAACATAACAGGCGCCAAGGCAAATCTATTACCAAACCCTGAGGGCAGAGCAATGAATGTAGGCATCTTCATACCTATCGGCAACAACGGTTGGCTGATCTCCAAGAACGCTCCGCAGTACATGCCAACGTTTGACCTGAACAAGACCATCGTCCAGCGCGCCGAGCATTATGGCTTTGAATTTGCTCTGTCGATGATCAAGTTGCGCGGCTTCGGTGGCGAGACCGAATTCTGGGAACACAACATGGAATCGTTCACGCTGATGGCCGGTCTGGCTGCCGTCACCGACAAGATCCAGCTGTTTGCTACCGCCGCAACCCTGACCATTCCGCCAGCCATTGTGGCACGTATGGCCTCAACGATTGATTCCATTTCCCACGGCCGCTTTGGCGTTAACCTAGTTACTGGCTGGCAGAAGCCGGAGTACTCGCAAATGGGGTTGTGGCCTGGTGATGAGTTCTTCGCCAATCGTTACGACTACCTCAGTGAATACGCCACGGTATTGCGCGACCTGTGGACAACCGGCACGTGCGATATGAAAGGCGAGTACTTCCAGATGGACGACTGCCGCGTCAGCCCCAAACCCCAGGCCGACATGAAAATTATCTGCGCTGGCCAGAGTGAAGCGGGAATGGCCTTTACCGCCAAATACGCCGACTACAACTTCTGTTTTGGTAAAGGGGTCAACACGCCAAAAGCCTTTGCTCCAACGGTTGAGCGACTGGAAAAAGCCACCGCCGACAGTGGCCGGGATGTGACCTCCGTGGCGCTGTTTATGGTGATTGCTGCGGATACCGACGACGAAGCCCGCGCCCGTTGGGAATCCTATAAAGACGGTGTCGACGAAGAAGCCGTTGCCTGGCTTGGTCAGCAAGGGGCCGCCGATACCAAATCCAAAGGCGATACCAATATTCGCCAGATGGCCGACCCGACGTCTGCGGTCAATATCAACATGGGCACGCTGGTGGGTTCGTTTGCAACCGTCGCCGGCATGCTCGATGAAATTGCTGAAATCCCCGCCACCAGTGGTGTGATGCTGACGTTTGATGATTTTGTTCAGGGCATCGAAGATTTTGGCCAGAAGATTCAGCCATTAATGAAAAGCCGCAAACACGTTGTGGATATGTTGGAGAATGCGTCATGAGCAGTATTGATAATCCGGTTGTGGGTTATGCCCCCGACCAGCAAGGTGATGTCAGCATGGTGCTGCTCGCCAGCCCGGAATCGTTGGCAATCAATGTCAAAGAAACGGCGCTGATTGTGGTCGATATGCAGAACGCCTATTCCACCAAGGGCGGTTATCTCGACCTGGCCGGTTTTGATGTGTCGACCACCGGGCCGGTGATTGAATCCATCACCAAAGCCATCAAGGCCGCTCGTGCGGCGGGTGTGCAAGTGGTGTTCTTCCAGAACGGCTGGGATGCGGAATACACCGAAGCCGGCGGCCCTGGCTCGCCTAACTGGCACAAGTCCAACGCTCTGAAAGCGATCCGCAAGAACCCGGAACTGATGGGCACGTTGCTGGCCAAGGGCACCTGGGATTACGATCTGGTGGATGAACTCAAGCCTCTGCCCGGCGATCTGGTGATACCCAAACCACGTTACAGCGGCTTCTTTAATACCGCTCTCGACAGCATGTTGCGCAGCCGCGGCATCCGTAATCTGGTGTTTACCGGGATCGCCACCAATGTCTGTGTGGAATCAACCCTGCGCGACGGCTTTTTCCTCGAATACTTTGGCGTTGTACTGGCCGATGCCACCCATCAGGCCGGGCCGGACTACGTCCAGCAAGCCGCCCTGTACAACATTGAAACCTTTTTTGGCTGGGTCAGCACTGTCGATGACTTCTGCACCACCCTGGCCGCCTCTACCCCAACCCAAGGAGCAACCGCATGAGCAAGCAAACAGTCCTTCCTGCCGGTACCGGCAAACCGTTAGCACCGTACGTTCCTGGCTCCATGGCCGATGGCGTGTTGTACGTATCCGGCACCTTGCCGTTTGATAAAGACAACAACGTCGTACACGTCGGGGATGCCACTGCGCAAACCCGTCACGTGCTGGAAACCATCAAGGGTGTGGTGGAAGAAGCGGGGGGCACCATGGATGACGTCACCTTCAATATGATCATGATCCGTGACTGGAGTGACTACCCGGCGGTTAACGAAGTCTACGCATCGTACTTTCCGGGTGAAAAACCGGCGCGTTACTGCATCCAGTGTGGTCTGGTAAAACCGGATGCCCTGATCGAAATCGCCAGCATCGCGCATGTTGGCTAACCGATGAGCAATGTCATGCATATTGAAATTCATGGCCGGCAAGACGCCGATGCCCCGACGCTGGTTTTCAGCTCGGGGCTAGGTGGCGCTGCCCATTTTTGGGCACCGCAGCTGAGCAGCCTGGGCAAAGACTTCCGCATTGTCCTCTATGATCAACTCGGCACCGGGCATAGCCCGGCCGAATTGCCTGAAGGTTACGCAATTGGCGATATGGCCAATGAGCTGCAACGCCTGTTAGCCGAGTATCACATTGGCGACTACCATCTGGTGGGGCATGCGCTGGGCGGTTTGGTTGGTCTGGAACTGGCACTGCAAAAAGCCCCCGGACTCAAAAGCCTGACGCTGATGAACGCCTGGGCCAAGGCCAGTCCTCACACCGCTCGCTGCTTCTCGGTACGCAAGCAGCTGTTGGCGGGTGCCGGTGCGGCTGCCTATATCGAAGCCCAGGCGCTGTTTCTTTATCCGCCGACCTGGATTGCCGAACATATCGAGCATCTGGAAGTGGAAGAATGCAAACAGCTGGCAGGGTTTCCTCCGGTCGAGAACCTGCTACGACGCATTCAGGCGCTGCTGACGTTTAACCCGGGAGAAGCATTGGCCAAGGTTGAACAGCCCACTTTACTGCTCGCCAACAGTGATGATTCGCTGGTGCCCTGGACCTGCTCCCAGGAGCTGCAACGGGTACTGCCCAACGCCACTCTGAAAGTCTTTGATTACGGCGGCCATGCTTCCAGCATCACCTGCGCCGAGACCATTAATACAACGCTGGCCGATTTTATTCACAGTGTTGCACCTACTACTCCAGCGGCCTGAGCGAGGGCTTTATGAACGAACCACTTGATCCTGGCGCTCTGGCGCAATTGTTTACCGAAGCCCGCAGCCACAACGGCTGGCAGGACCAGCCTGTGCCAGACAGCCTGCTGGAGCAGCTGTACGACCTGGTCAAAATGGGCCCGACCTCTGCCAACTGCAGCCCGGCACGTTTTGTGTTTGTCCGTACCGCAGCAGGCAAGGAGCGTCTGAAACCTTGCCTGTCATCCGGCAACCTCGACAAAACCATGACCGCGCCCGTTACCGTCATTGTTGCTTACGACAGCGAATTCTACGACGAGCTGCCAGCACTCTTTCCCCATGGTGACGCCCGCAGCTGGTTTACCGGCACGCCAGAACTGATTTACGAAACCGCTTTCCGTAACAGCTCGATGCAAGCGGCCTACCTGGTGTTTGCCGCCCGCAGCCTGGGTCTGGATACCGGGCCGATGTCCGGCTTTGATAACGCCGCCCTGGATCAGGAGTTTTTCAGTGACGGTCAGTGGAAGTCGAACCTGTTGATCAACCTGGGCTACGGCGACAGCAGCAAGGTCTACGACCGTCTGCCGCGTCTGGACCTTTCCAAAGCCTGTCTGTTTTCCTGAAGGAGCCTGCTATGTTGGCCGTCAAAACCCCAGAAACCGCGCCGCAGACTGTTAGCCGCGACGTATTCCGTAGCGCCATGTCGATATTGGCTGCCGCCGTTAACGTCGTGACCACCGAAGGCCCGGATGGCCGTGCGGGTTTTACCGCAACCGCGGTGTGCAGTGTCTCGGATGAACCCGCCAGCTTGCTGGTATGCCTGAACCGCAATGCCTCGGTCTACCCGGCATTTCGCGACAGCGATTACTTGTGTGTGAATACCCTGAGCGCCGATCAACAGGCGTTGTCGAATACCTTTGGTGGCAAATCCCCCATGGCCGAACGTTTTGCGGCAGCGCAGTGGAGCACCGACGTTACCGGCTCACCAATGCTGGACGGCGCGCTGGTCAACTTCGACTGCCGCATCAGCAATCGTGTTGCCGCTGGCAGTCACGATATCCTGATCTGTGAGATTGTCGGTATTCGCCAGCAGGAAAGTGGTGATGGCCTGATTTATTTCCAGCGTGGTTATTGCAACGCCACACCGTTGGGTTAAAGCGCGGATACGCAATACGGCCATAACCGTGGGGATGTTCTCTGCGGTTGTCCGTATGAACAGGACACGCGCCACGGACGGCCCTAGAGAAATAACCCCAGTAATTCATTCAGGTACTGTTGGCCGCGTTCGGTGGCCCGGATGTCTTGTCCTACTTCCAGCAGCCCCATGGCTTTGGCTTTGGCGATGGGGTCGGCAACGCTGGCCAGTGTTTGGCCGGTACGTTGCTCAAAGCATGCGACGCTGATGCCCTGGCGCAGTCGCAGGGCATTCATCAGGCATTCCAGCCCCATGTCGTGGGCGGCAATTGGCTGGCTACCGGCAAGGAATGGCTTGTCGGGGTTGAGGTAATCACTGGGCTGGCGGGTTTTCCAGCGCCGGGCGCTGTGGATCTGGCCTCGGCTGTCGAGCCAGCTGACTTTGCCGTGCGCACCGGCACCAATGCCGAGGTAGTCGCCAAACTGCCAGTAGTTGAGGTTATGCCGCGCTTGTTTTCCGGGTTGGGCAAAGGCGGAAATTTCATAGTGGGCAAATCCGGCGTCGGCCAGGCGTTGTTGGCCGGCGTCCTGAATATCCCAGAGGGTATCGTCTTCGGGCAGCACTGGCGGGCGTTTGTAAAATTCGGTGTTGGGTTCGATGGTGAGCTGATACCAGGAGAGATGTGGCGGGTCAAAGCTCAGGGCGGTGTTGAGGTCGTCCATGGCGTCGACTAACGACTGTCCGGGAAGGCCATGCATCAGGTCGAGGTTGAGGTTGTCGAACCCGGCAGTCCGGGCAGCCGTGATGGCGGCTTTGGCCTGGTCGCTGTCGTGGATGCGGCCGAGTTTCTGCAAGTGCAGGTCGTTAAAGCTCTGGATGCCCATCGACAGGCGGTTGATGCCGAGTGCACGGTAGGCGGCAAAACGGTCGGCTTCGAAGGTGCCAGGGTTGGCTTCCAGCGTGATTTCGATATCGTCGGCAAACGTTAGCCGTTGGCGCAAGCCGTTGAACAAGCTGGCGTAAGCCTGCGCCGATAACAGGCTGGGGGTGCCTCCACCAATAAAAATGGTCTGGATGACACGCCCATGGCGGTGTTCCAGCTCGCTGTCGAGGTCATTTAACAGCGCTGCCACATAGTCTGTTTCCGGTAATTCGGTGCTGGCTGTGTGCGAGTTGAAGTCGCAGTACGGACATTTGCGAATGCACCAGGGCACATGGATGTACAGACTGAGTGGCGGCAGCTGGCGCATGCTCAGTTCCAGTTGTTGTCGTGGTGCTCGCCGTGGTGTTCACCTTCATGATGCTCACCGTGATGTTCACCTTCATGGTGCTCGTGGTGCTCACCGTCATGACCCTGTTCATGGCCACCTTCGTGTTCACCTTCACCTTCGCCTGCGTGTTCGCCATCGGAGTATTCACTGGCGTTTTCGTCGTCTACTGCCTCGTTTTCTTTGGCGGGCAGCAGTTCTGCAACCGCGACATCAAGAGTCTGCAGCAAGGCCTGAACCTGGGCTTCCATTTGGTGTTGCTGGTGGGAAAGGCGGGTTTGCTCCTTGTCCAGTTCATCGTTCTGTTGCATCAATTCGGTATTTTTTTGCTCGGCAGCGGCCAGAGCTTGCTGGGTTTGTTCCAGGTCTTCCTGCAGTTGCAGGTTTTCCAGTTGCAGGTTTTCCAGGGTTTGAATGGTCTGGGTGATCTTTTGCTGTAACTGCTCAAGTATTTCCACGATGTGCTCCTTTTCTCGATTAACAATGCACCACATGGTGTGCAGAAAACCCCTCACCGCATAACAACAGAGTGTGACGGGGTAAAACAATAATAGTCAGGGTTGCCAGCGTTGCAGCAGTTGCCGCATGGCCTGGCCCCGGTGTGACAGGGCATTCTTACGGGCCTTGTCGAGATCCGCCGCGGCACATTGCTCCGCCGCGACATAAAACAGGGGATCGTAACCAAAGCCGTTGCTGCCGGATGGCGAGGTTAATATGGTGCCTTCCCAGTGGCCTTGAAAGACTTGGGGGGTCGGATCTTCGCCATGGCGCATGTAGACCAGTACACATTGGAATCGTGCCGTGCGCTGTGCTGCCGGAACGTCGGCCAGGCGTTGTAATAGCAGGTGATTGTTGTCGTGATCGCCGCTACCTGCCTGGTTCATGCTGGCAAACCGGGCGGAATAAATACCTGGCTGCCCTTGCAGGGCATCTACTTCGAGACCGGAGTCGTCGGCCAAGGCGGGCAAGCCGGTGATGGTCGCGGCGTGGCGGGCTTTGAGAATGGCGTTTTCGACAAAGCTGAGGCCGGTTTCGTCCGCGTCGCTGACACCAAGGTCACTCTGGGGGATAAGAGTGATGTGGCGGTCGGCAAAGTGGCTGTCGAACAGCTGGGAAAATTCCCGTAATTTGCCAGCGTTGCCGCTGGCGAGAACGATTTTCATAGCAGAGCCTTATGGCGCATCGCAAGGTATCCGGGCATACCGGGCCGCGTTGGCGTTACCCGGTGTGCTGCTGGCGACACGGGTGGATTATTCTTCTTCGTAAAAACGTTGGCTGAAACGGACATCGAAGTGCTTGTTGATGCCATCGGGGGCAACGTCGAGCCGGATTCGATAGGTTTCTTCTTCATCAAAGCGGAACGTCGCAATGTAATAGACGGCGTTGGTTTCCTTGATTTCCTTGAACTGCAGTTCGTTTTCCTGGCCGATCAGGTTTTTTAATGTGCCTTGAATCTGTGCTGTCACTGGCTTGGGCAGGACGTCATCGCCGGGGTTGTTCAGTACCGAAATACTGAGGAATCCCAAGCTGCGCGAGCGTTCTATGCCATAGGCGCTGGCCACGTCTTCACTGAGGAAGCTGCTGGTCAGGCCGATGTAGTGGACTTCATAGTCGCCAAATACCTTTTTTTGTTCACCGCGATCGGCCAGGGCCGTCAGGCTCAATAGCATCAGACAGGTGGTTAGTAGTGCTTTCATCAGCGTCTCCGGGTCAGGTGATAGATGGCAATTTCTCCTAACAGTGCAGGCCAGAAGTTGATCGACCAGTGTTCCTGGTGGTGATCATCCAGCACGGTTTTACGGAGAATCCGAATGTGTTTTTCCGCACACAGTGCTTCAAAGTCGGCCACGGTACACAGGTGAATATTGGGAGTGTTGTACCAGGCATGGGGCAAGGTTTCCGACATTGGCATCCGGCCCTTGAGCGCCAGGTATAGCCGGGTGCGCCAGTGGCCAAAATTGGGGAAGGTGACAATGGCTTCATCACCGATGCGCAGCATTTCGTCGAGCAGGGCATCGGGCCGTTCAACCGCTTGTAACGCCTGGGTCATGATGACGGTATCAATGCTGTTGTCTTTGTAATTACTCAAGCCTTCGTTCAGGTCCTGCTCGATCACGTTGATGCCATTGGCAATGCAGGCGGAGATATTGTCCGGGTTGATCTCCAGCCCATAACCTCGCACGTTTTTGTGCTCTTGCAGGTAGTGTAACAGTTGGCCTTCGCCACAACCGAGATCCAGTACCTGACTGTTGGGTTGCACCCACTGCTGGATAATGGACAGATCGGCTCGCAGGTTGGCCAAAGATGTCTGACTCATGAGTGTTTCTCCACGTCGTTGGCAATGCGGCCCATATAGGCGCGGAGGACCTGGTGGTAGCGGGCGCTGGGCAGCAGGAAGGCATCGTGGCCACCGTCGGAATCAATGCAGGCGTAGCTGACGTTCTTGTCGGCTTCGATCAGGGCGTTGACGATTTCTTCGGAGCGCTCCGGGGCAAAACGCCAGTCGCTGGTAAAGGAGACGACCAGGAAGTGGCAGTGCGCCTGACTCAGGCATTTGACCAGGTCGTTATCGTAATCGCCGGCGGGGTCGAAGTAGTCGAGAGCCTTGGTCATCAACATATAGGTGTTGGCATCAAAGCGGGTGCTGAATTTCTCGCCCTGGTAATGCAGGTAACTTTCGACCTGAAACTCTGGGCTGAAGCTGTAGTTCAGCTTGCCTTCCCGTAGCTCGCGACCAAACTTCTGCCGCATGGCGTCATCCGACAGATAGGTCAGATGGCCCAGCATCCGCGCCTGGGTGAGGCCGACTTTGGGAATGGTGTTGTGTTCCAGATAGTTGCCGTCGTGGAAGTCCGGGTCTTTGGCTATGGCCTGACGGGCGACTTCGTTAAAGGCAATGTTCTGTGCCGACAGTTTGGAGGCTGAGGCAATCACTACGGCGTGACGTAACCGTTCCGGGAATTGAATCGACCAGCGGATAACCTGCATGCCGCCGAGGCTGCCACCGACAACGGCAGCCCATTGCTGGATTCCCAGATGGTCGGCCAGTTGCGCCTGACTGGCAACCCAGTCACGCACGGCAACAATCGGGAAGTCGGGGCCATAGGGCTTGCCGGTTTCCGGGTTTGGGCTGACAGGGCCGGTGGAACCGGAGCAGCCACCCAGATTGTTCAGTGAAACAATAAAAAACTGGCTGGTATCGATCGGTTTGCCCGGCCCGATGGCGTTGTCCCACCAGCCGGGTTTGGCATCATCCATATGATGATAACCGGCAGCATGATGGTCGCCGCTGAGGGCATGACACAGCAGTATGGCGTTGGAACGTTCGGCGTTGAGTTCGCCGTAGGTTTCATAAACGAGGTCGTATTCTGGCAGCACGCGACCACTACGAAGTGTCAGTGGTACATCGGAATGAAATTGCTGGGGAGTAACCAGACCGACGGAATCGTCAGGGATAACTTCCGGCATGGTGGGCGTATTCCTGGAGTATAGAAGCTGGGTAAAAGGCGAGTGTAGCAGTAATCGCGGGGAATCACAGGGTGTCTGTGGCGTCCTGCGGCTCGTCTTCATCGACGGGTTGGCGGATCAGGCGAGCGGCCAGTATTCCCCCTTCAAACAGGGCGTACATGGGCAGCGCCAGAATGGTTTGAGAGATAATGTCGGGAGGTGTCACCAGCATGCCGACAACAAAACAGCCAAGGAAAATATACGGCCGTTTTTCACTCAGGGAGGCAACGGTGGTGATGCCGCTCAAGACCATCAGAAAGGTGGCCACGGGTATCTCGAAGGCAAAACCAAAGGCAAAAAAGATCTTCAGAATAAAGTCGAGTACGTTGGCGATGTCGGGCATAAACGAAATGCCATCCGGCCCGGCCATGGTGAAAAAACCAAACGCCAGCGGCAGGACCACGTAGTAGGCAAACAGAATGCCGGTGTAAAACAGGATGGTGCTGGACAGCAACAGCGGTACGGCAAAGCGCTTTTCATTTTGATACAGGCCCGGTGAGATAAACCCCCAGAGCTGGTGCAGCATAAAGGGCATGGCGATCAGTACCGCCAGTACCAGTGTCAGCTTGAACGGCACCAGAAAGGGTGAGGCAACGCCGATGGCGATCATTTGTCCCTGGGTTTCAGGGAGCAGGACCGAGAGCGGCTGAACCAGTATCAGGTACAGGTCGTTGGCAAAATAGAACATGCCAAGAAACAGTGCCAATACCACCAGCACCGACTTCAGCAAGCGGTTGCGCAGTTCGACCAGATGGGCAATAAGGGGTTGTTCCTGATCCTGGCTCATGATTCGGGCTTGATGTCCTTGGCAGGTGGTGTCGGTATATCGGGCAATATACGGGGTTGGTCGCCGGTACCAGACGGGTATTCAGGGTCGATGGCTGCCGGTGATACGGCTTCCCGGCTGTCGATGGCTGGTCTGGCTGTGGTTGCTGCTGCGGTCGCCGGTTCTGCCACAGGGGGCTGGCCGTGGTCTGTACCCTTTGCGCTGTCCCGCACGGCGGCTGGCCGACGGTCGTCGTCATCGAGAAACGTGGCGTAGGGGTCCTTGAGTTTTTCCCGCAGTTCATCGGCCCGTACCTGGCGCTCCAGTTCATCCTGGAAGCCACTCATGGTACGGCGCACACGGCCAATCATCAGGCCAACGGTACGGGCTGCCTTGGGCAGACGCTCCGGGCCAAGCACCAACAAACCAAGGACGCCGACAACCACAAGCTCCAGAAAGCCGATATCAAACATCAGTGCTTGTCTTTCTGCTCGCTGAAGTCAGCATCTTTTTCCACGCTGCCAGACTGGTCAGACATCAGCGGTTTGGGTTTGGCCGGGGCGGCAGCGTCGTCGTCCTTGTCGGCACCTTCGTTCATTGCACTTTTGAAGTTTTTGATGGCTCCGCCAAGATCACCGCCCATATTGCGCAGTTTCTTGGTGCCAAAAATCACGATCACGATGACCAGGATGATAACCAATTGCCAGATGCTGATACCGCCAAGCATAAGTGTGTCCTCGTTGAGTGCTCAGAATCCGGGCAGCGCAGAGCCGCCCAGAATATGAAAATGCATATGAAATACTTCTTGTCCGCCTTCGACACCGGTATTGGTGATGGTGCGATAGCCGGTCAGGTTCTGGGTGGCGGCAATACGCGGAATAGTCAGCATCAATTTGCCCATCAAGGCGCTGTCTGTGTCGTTGAGGTCGTTGAGATTGACGATATGGCGTTTGGGAATCACCAGCAAGTGAGTCTCTGCCTTGGGGGCAATATCGTGGAACGCCAGAAAATCATCGTCTTCGTAGACCTTGTTGGCCGGAATCTCGCCTGCCACTATTTTGCAAAAAATACAGTCAGTCATCTTGATGTCCTTACGGATAAACGTATGGCAGCGGGGTTATTGGTCGCCGCGTGACGCTTTTTCTTCCAGCCCGGACATATTGAAGCGACGGGCCAGTTCGTTAATCACGGCTTCCGGGCGTTCACCCAGATGCGCCAGCGCTACCAGGCTGTGAAACCAGAGGTCGGCGGTTTCGTAGATAACGTCCTGGTTATCACCACTGCGCTCGGCGTCCTTGGCGGCGATAATGGTTTCGGTGGCTTCTTCGCCCACTTTTTCCAGAATCTTGTTCAGGCCCTTGGTGTACAGACTGGCCACGTAAGAGGAATCTGCCGACGCGCCTTTGCGTTCGTCGAGGATGTCACCCAGGGAGGAGAGAATATCACTCATTTTTATAACAGCTCTGTGAATTATGGAAGATCAGACCCGATCTAGTAGATTTCTTGCGGATCTTTTAATACCGGGTCAACTGCGACCCATTCGCCGTCCTGCCACACTTGATAAAAGCAGCTTTCGCGGCCGGTGTGACAGGCAATGCCGCCTAATTGTTCGACCTGTAACACAATGACATCGGCATCGCAGTCGAGGCGGACTTCATGCAAGGGCTGGATATGGCCCGACTCTTCGCCTTTGCGCCACAGCTTCTGGCGTGAGCGAGAGTAATAAATGGCGCGATTTTCCTCAATGGTCAGAGCGAGGGCTTCGCGATTCATCCAGGCCATCATCAGGATGCGACCGGTTTTGTAATCCTGGGCGATGGCGGGTACCAGACCCTTGTCATCCCATTTTACGGCATCTAGCCAGTTGCTGTTCATGTTGCGTATTACCTGCTGGTCGACACGCTGAAGCCGTGTCGAAAATTCAAACGGTGCCGCCAATGGTGTGGTGACTGGCGCGGTGGTGTTATCCGGGCTGTGAGCATACCGCAAGCGGTTACAGTCGTCAGGCCTTGAGTAATATCCATAACAACCCTAGCAAGCTGATGCTGATACCAAGGGCGTCGGTGATGCCCAGTGCAAAGGCTTGCCACCACAGAAACAGGCCGCCGACGGTCATCAGGCTGGCCAGAATATGATGGCGTTTTTGCTGGTTCTGATATTCCAGTGCCTGACGCAGGGCGGTGATTTCGCGTTGCAACTGCTGCTGGTTTTCGTCCATATGGTTGATGCGAGTGAGCGCACCATGCAGCAGCCCTGGCATTTTCGGGGCTTTTTCGATCCAGGTCGGCAGTTGCCGTTTGAGTTCCTGAAACGCCGCCTTGGGGCCAAAACGGTCACGCACCCAGCGCTCCAGGTAGGGCTTGGCGGTGCTCCACAAATCCAGCTCGGGATACAGTTGACGACCCAGCCCTTCGATATTGAGCAGGGTTTTTTGTAGCAGTACCAGTTGGGGCTGTACTTCCATATTGAAGCGGCGAGCGGTGCTGAACAGCTGGATCAGTACCTGGCCAAAGGAAATCTCCGCCAGTGGTTTTTCAAAGATGGGTTCGCAGACACTGCGAATGGCCGCGGCCAGGTCATGCACCTTGGTGGTCGCGGGTACCCAGCCAGAATCGACGTGTAACTGGGCAACCTGATGATAGTCCTGATTAAAAAAGGCCAGCAGGTTCATGGCCAGATAATGCTGGTCTTCGTCGGTCAGGCTACCGACGATGCCGCAGTCGATACCGATGTATTGTGGCGATTCGGGGTGCTCGCGGGAGACAAAAATATTACCGGGGTGCATATCGGCATGGAAAAAGCTGTCGCGGAATACCTGGGTAAAGAAGATCTCAACGCCGCGTTCGGCGAGCAACTTCATATTGGTGCCCTGGGCCCGCAGCTCATCGATATTGGCCACCGGAATACCGTAAATACGTTCACTGACCATCACGCTGGTGCGGGTGTAATCCCAGTATACTTCCGGAATATAGAGATCGTCGGAGTCGGCAAAGTTGCGGCGCAACTGCGTGGCGTTGGAGGCTTCAATCTGCAGGTTCAGCTCGCCGTAAATGGTGTGGCGGTAATCTTCGACCACTTCCATCGGCTTCAGGCGGCGGGCGTCGGCGGAATAGGTCACGGCCAGTTTTGCCATGGTTTCGAGCAGCTGCAAATCCCGTTCTATCGTATGTTCGATGTTGGGACGAACCACCTTGACTACCACGTCCTTGCCATCAAACAGGCGGGCGGTGTGTACCTGGGCAATGGAAGCCGAGGCCAATGGCGTCGGAGAGAATTCGGCAAACAGCTGCTCGACGGACTGGCCCAGCTGGGCTTCGATCAAGGCGATGGCCTGATCTTCCGGAAAGGGCGGTACCTTGTCTTGCAGGCGTTTCAGTTCCTGCACCATATCGTCGGGCACAAGATCGGGCCGGGTCGAGAGGATCTGGCCAAACTTGATGAAAATCGGTCCCAGTGCTTCCAGCGCCAGTCGCAAGCGGGCACCACGACTGAGGTTGGGCGGTACCGGACTCAGACGCCAGGGTGCTATCCACAGCAGAATCCTCAAACTGAACGGCAGGTGCTGCAGCGGAATCAGGCCATCGAGGCGGTACTTGCTGAAAACAAACAGGATTTTCCATAAACGCCAGAGTCGGGACACGATTTATTTCTCTCCCTTACCTGGTTGCGTCGAACGGCTTGCTTCCAATAACTGGATGCGAGCGGCCAGGCGGTCGGTTGCTAGCTTGAGTTGGTCGATCTGGTCGGCAACCTGATCCATTTCAGTCTGGGAGACCAGTAATCCGGCTTCTTCCACTGCGTAGTCCCGGGCGGCGGCGGACATGGTTTTGGCGGTGGCTTGCCCCCAACTCATCAGGCCCCGCAGGCCTGCGCCGATCTGGTGGGCTATCAGGCCTCCGGTGGCCGGGCTGATCATGGCTTCCCAGTCGATATCGAGTTGATCCATCAGGCGGCTGAGTGCCATGGCCAGTTCGGTGTCACCTTCGATGGCGACAGCGCCTGACATCAGTACACTGGCCTTGTTGTTGGCACGGGCAAGGCTGATAAAGTCGGGCAAGGTACCTGTGAGGGTGACATCCGCCATGGCCAGCTCGTCAGGGTCCTGTTGGGACAGCCCCAGTTCGATGCCCTGGTCGAGAATACGCAGCGACAGGGTTCCGGTCGCCACCAGACGAATATGCACCAGTCGGCCGTTATAGCGGCCCAGCTGTTGCAGGGTGGCAGGATCGTAGCGCAAGGCGTGATTGATTGCCGCTTCCCATGGCAAACACAGGGCATGGGTCAGTTCTGCTGGCAGAGAAAACATCAGGGTTTGATTCCCCGGTGCAAGGCGACCACGCCGCTGGTGAGGTTATGGTAGGAACAACGTACCAGTCCGGCGTTTTCCATCATGCCTTTGAGGGTTTCCTGATCCGGGTGCATGCGGATGGATTCGGCCAGGTAACGATAGCTGTCGGCATCGTTGGTCACCAGTTTGCCCATAAACGGCAGTGCCGAGAATGAGTAGAGGTCGTAGGCCTTGCTCATCAAGGGGTTGGTGGGCTTGGAAAACTCCAGAACCAGCAGGCGACCGCCGGGCTTGAGTACCCGGGTGATGGACGCCAGTGCGCCATCCTTGTCGGTGACATTCCGCAAGCCAAAGGCAATCGTCACCACATCAAAACTGTTGTCTTCGAATGGCAGGCATTCGGCATTGGCCTGGACGTACTCGATATTGCCAACGTAACCCTGATCGGTCAGACGGTCGCGGCCGACATTCAGCATGGAGGAATTGATGTCGGCCAGTACTACCTTGCCTTGAGGGCCAACAATACGGGCGAATTTCTTGGTCAGGTCGCCAGTGCCCCCGGCCAGGTCGAGTACCTGATTGCCTGGGCGAACACCGCTCATTTCGATGGTGATGCGTTTCCACAAACGATGCACTCCGAACGACATCAGGTCGTTCATCAGATCGTACTTGGCGGCGACCGAGTGGAAGACATCGGCAACCATTGCCTGTTTCTCGTCAGTAGCGACGGTTTTGTAGCCAAAATGAGTGGTTTTTTGATCCGGCGGTTGTTGCGACATTAGGCACCTCCAAATGTGGTCGGTCATTTTAGCCATGCGCGCGGCGAATGTCTTGCGCTGTGCCTGTTTGTCGTATGCCGACGGGTAAATCAAGGCGGAGGCAGGTTCTGGATTTGCAGGCCGGAGGAAAGCCGGTGGCGATTGTGCGGGAGAATGGCATGGGCAATCGTTGCCCATGCCACATGGTTGGCATTATATGCCGATGGCGATGCCTGTTGGCATACTGGAGAGTGTGGCCAGTTGGCCAATGACCATGATTTCGAGTACCTGGATCAACAGGAAAGCGATAATCGGCGACAGGTCCAGGCCACCCAGGTCGGGCATGGCATTACGGATCGGACGAATGGCGGGTTCCAGAATCTGGTTGATCAGAATCAGCGCCGGGTTGTAGCTGTTGGGAGCTACCCAGGAGGCGATGACGGTAATCAGCAAGCCCCAGAAGTAGATGTTGAGCCAGAGTGACAGCACACCAATCAGCGCCCATACCAGCAGATAACCCCATGGCAGCATAAATTGACCGGCAATCATCAGAATGGCGACCATTAACAGCAGCTGGGCAAGATAGGTCAGCACCAGTGAGGCGATGTCCAAGCCACCAAAACCGGGAATGACCCGACGCAGCGGCACCAGTAGCGGATTGGAAAAACGCAGAATGAATTGGGAAATCGGATTATAAAAATCCGCCCGTACCAGCTGCAGCAAGAAGCGCAGCAAGAAAATCAGCAATACCATGCTGCCGATGGTGTTCACCAACAGCATTCCAACTTGTGACAGGGGAGACATGATTACTCCGTTTATAGCTTAAAAAAACGCTGTGTGTTCTGGATCAGAAAGTCAGCTGGCTGGCGACATCCCACAGGGTATGCCGATGCTATTCGCTGAGTTCCCGGTTCATTGCTGCCGCACGGTTCTGGGCTGCGGACATGGCTGCCTGAACAATGTCACGAATCCCGGCTTCTTCAAAGGTCAAAACCGCTTGTTCCGTGGTGCCTTTGGGAGATGTAACCCGGCGACGTAATTCATCTGGGCCAACATCGGATTGTGAGGCCATCATGCCAGCGCCGAGTGCCGTTTGGACGGTCAGGGCGCGAGCGGTGTCTTCACTCAGACCGAGTCGGGTTCCGGCCGCGATCATGGCTTCCATCAACAGGAAGTAATAGGCCGGGCCACTGCCTGAGAGTGCCGTTACGATGTCGAGTTCCTGCTCGTCTTTCAGCCAGACGGTGGTGCCGGTGGCCTGCAGCAGCCGGTCGGCACCATTACGCTGGTCGATACTGACGCCGGGGCTGGCCATCAGGCCGGTCGCGCCGGCACTGAGTAATGCCGGGGTATTGGGCATGCAGCGGACAATGGCAGAGCAACCGCTCCACTGTGCCAGGTTCTCCAGGGTGATACCGGCAGCGATGGATACGACCAGTGGCTGGCGTGCCTTGAGGGTTTCCCGCAATGGCTCCAGCACGCTTTTCATCATTTGCGGCTTGACCGCCAGAATCACGGTATTGGCGTTGCGAATGGCTTCCAGGTTGTCGGCAAAAGTCTGGATGCCAAATTGGCTGGCCAGTGCCTGGCGCTTGTCTTCTCCGGGGTCGCTGACCTGAATCATCTGGGCTGACAGGTCGCCCTGGCGTAACAAGCCGCCGATAATGGCGGTGGCCATATTACCGCCACCAATAAATGCGATATGCGTCATAGGGAATCCTCGTGTTTGTCGTGGCCGTCCGTATCAGAGTGGCTCTGCTGTCCGGGACGTGCGCCAAAAATATCTGTGCCGATTCGTACCTGGGTAGCGCCATGGCGTATGGCCAGCTCCAGGTCGTTCGACATGCCCATCGACAGTGTGTCGACGCCGGGGTACTGCTGTTGCAAGGCTTCAAACAGATGTCGCATTTGCTGGAAATGTGCGACCACAACAGCCTCATCTTCACTGGCTTGCGGAATGCACATCAGCCCGCGCAGTTGTAACCGGGGTAATGAGTTTATCATAGCCGCCAGACGGGTGATGTCTGCGGGGGGCAGGCCGGCCTTTTGTGGTTCGGCGCTGATATTCACCTGAATCAGAACATTCAGGGGCGGCAAATGGGGTGGCCGCTGTTCGTTCAGACGCTGGGCGATCTTGTCGCGATCCAGGGTTTCCATCCACTGGAAGTGTTCGGCTACTGCGCGGGTCTTGTTGGATTGTAATGGTCCGATAAAATGCCACTCGATATCGCTCAGACCAGCCAGTGCGGTGATCTTCTCGACCGCATCCTGCAGATAGTTTTCGCCAAAGCGACGCTGACCCAGCTGGTAACAGCTTTCGACCATACTGGCGGGTTTGGTTTTACTGACGGCCAGCAAGCTGACCTCTTCGGGTATCCGGCCGCTGTTCTGGCAGGCCTGCCGGATGCGGTCGCAGACGCTCTGGTAGTGTTCGGCAAGTGTTGTAGACATTAGTTACGCTTTGGTTAGGATTGAGTGGTCGTGCAGAGCATTACACGCTCTGGTATATGATGATCGTATAAAAGGTTGATCCATGCCATCACCTGGCTCAGATATCAGCTGTACGAATAAAATGTTGTGCCTACAGAGGAAAACAGGCGATGGATATTACCGAATTGCTGGCTTTTAGTGCCAAGCAAGGTGCTTCGGATTTGCATTTGTCGGCAGGCTTGCCGCCGATGATTCGTGTTGATGGTGATGTACGCCGGATCAATGTACCGGCACTGGAACATAAAGAAGTGCACTCGCTGGTGTACGACATCATGAATGACAAGCAACGCAAGGATTTCGAGGAATTTCTCGAAACCGACTTTTCGTTTGAAGTGCCAGGGGTCGCCCGCTTCCGGGTCAATGCTTTTAACCAGAACCGGGGTGCCGGTGCGGTATTCCGGACGATTCCGTCCAAGGTTCTGAACATGGACCAGCTTGGTATGGGCGAAGTGTTCAAGGATCTGGCCAGAATCCCCCGTGGCATTGTACTGGTGACTGGCCCGACCGGTTCCGGTAAGTCGACGACCCTGGCAGCCATGATTGATTACATCAATGAAACCAAGCACGACCATATTCTGACCATTGAAGACCCGATTGAATTTGTTCATGAATCGAAAAAAAGCCTGATCAACCAGCGTGAAGTTCACCGCGATACCCTGGGCTTTAACGAATCCCTGCGTTCGGCGTTGCGGGAAGACCCGGACGTGATTCTGGTGGGTGAGATGCGAGATCTGGAAACCATCCGGCTGGCATTGACCGCTGCCGAAACCGGCCACGTGGTGTTTGGTACGCTGCACACCACCTCGGCTGCCAAAACCATTGACCGGATCGTCGACGTGTTTCCCGCGGAAGAAAAATCCATGGTGCGGTCGATGTTGTCGGAATCCTTGCAAGGGGTTATTTCCCAGGCGCTGTTAAAACGCACCGGCGGTGGCCGGGTTGCGTCCCATGAAATCATGATTGGTACACCGGCGATTCGTAACCTGATCCGGGAAGATAAAGTCGCACAAATGTACTCGGCCATTCAGACCGGGGCGTCCTACGGCATGGTGACCATGGACCAGTCGCTCAAAACCTTGCTGTCACGTGGCCTGATTTCCCGTGAAGCTGCGCAGGAAAAAGCCAAAAACCCGGATGCTTTCTAGGCCGGAGTATTGTGACGACATGGAGTAAGCTGTTATGTCGATGGACAAGTTTTTACGTTTGATGGTCGATAAAGGCGCGTCGGATCTGTTTATTACAGCCGGTGTTGCCCCATCGATGAAGGTCAACGGCCAGATTTTGCCACTGAGCAAATCGCCGTTAGCCGCTGAACAGACCCGGGATATTGTTCTGGGTTTGATGAACAGCAAGCAGCAGGATGAGTTTGAAAGTACCAAGGAACTCAACTTTGCGATCAACGCTCGAGGAATCGGGCGGTTCCGGGCCAGTGCATTTTATCAGCGTAACGTCGCCGGTATGGTGTTGCGGCGTATCGAGACCCGGATTCCCAGTGTTGATCAGCTCGGTTTGCCCGAGATTATCAAAGAGCTGGCGATGACCAAGCGGGGTCTGATTCTGTTTGTGGGAGCGACCGGTACGGGTAAGTCCACCTCGCTGGCGTCGATGATTGGTTTTCGCAACCATAACAGCAAGGGTCATATTCTCAGTATTGAAGACCCGATTGAATATATTCATCAGCATGACGGCTGCATCATCACCCAGCGTGAAGTGGGTCTGGATACCGAAAGCTTTGAAGTGGCATTGCGGAACTGCCTGAGGCAGGCCCCGGACGTGATTATGATTGGTGAGGTACGTTCGCCGGAAATTATGGAAAATGCGGTGACCTTTGCCGAGACCGGGCACTTGTGTCTGGCCACGCTACACGCCAACAACGCCAACCAGGCACTGGAACGGGTGATTCACTTTTTCCCACCGGAGCGGCACGGTCAGGTGTGGATGGATTTGTCACTTAACCTGAAGGCGATTATTGCCCAGCAACTGATTCCAACGCCGGATGGTCGTTCACGTCGGGCGGTCATTGAGGTGCTGATCAATACACCGTTGGCATCGGACCTGATTCGCAAGGGCGAAGTTCATGCCCTTAAGCCTTTGATGAGAAAATCCACCGAAGCGGGGATGCAAACCTTCGATCAGGCCTTGTACCACTTGTATGAACAAGGCGAGATTACTTACGAAGATGCGCTGGCCCATGCGGACTCTGCCAACGATCTGCGCTTGATGATCAAGCTGGCATCCGAAAGTGATGCCGAGCATCTGACCGGTATGAGCAAAAGCTTCAAACTCGAAAACTAACGCATGTCATGCCCGGCTGTATTCGATAGCGGATATCCAGGCACCACCAAAGCAGCCGTTATAAACAATGTGGCCAGGGTCCTGGCCAGCGGCTCCGGCAATCACCATCATCGGCAGCAGATGCTCTTCCCTTGGATGCACCAGCCGGGCGTTGGGAGCCGATACCCAGTCGGCCAGTTTGCGTTCCCGTTCGGTGGGCGCTTGCAGGGCAATTTCCTGCAACCATTCATCAAATGGCCGGGACAGTTGCTGGCTGGTTGGGGTGCACAGCTGGCGCAGGTTGTGAAACGACATGCCACTGCCAATAATCAGTACACCTTCGTCCCGCAATGGCTGTAATGCCTTGCCAATCTGGATGTGATGGGCCGGATTCAGGCTGCCCAGCATCGACATCTGCAGTACCGGAATATCTGCTTCCGGGAACATCACTTTCAGTGGCACAAAGGTGCCGTGGTCGTAACCGCGCTGATCATCGCTATCGGTGGCAAAGCCAGCCTGGTGAAGCAGTTCGGCGACCCGTGGTGCCAGTTGTGGGGCGCCGGGAGCGGGCCATTGGATATGATAGGACGCGGGTGGAAAATTGTAATAGTCATACAGCATGGGCGGATGGGGTGCGGTTGCCAGGGTGATAACCGGTGCTTCCCAGTGCGCTGAAATGACCAGCAAGGCCTTGGGTCGTTGTGGCAGGGTAGCAGGGTAGTGTCGCAGGAACTGGCGCAGTGCCTGCATTTCGTTGTCACCAAATTGCCCGCCCAGATCCACAAAAGGCCACGGGCCTCCGCCATGAGGAATAAAAACCGTGGGCATGGTTAGTGGCGACGACATAGTGAGCTCCAGCGAGTAATTCTGAGGAAAAGCGGGTAGTGCGAAAGCAGTTGCCCGAAAGACTTGTCAGTTTACTCACAGCCAGCGTGGGACAGTATCCCGATAGCTGGTGAACTCTGTTCCAAAATGTTCGGCCAAGCGTTGCTCTTCCGGCTCGATCTGGAAGCGGTTGAGGTAATAGACAAACACCGGTAACAGCAACAGGGGCAATACGTGAGTCAGGTAAATAGCCCAGCCCGCAAGGTTCAGTAACAGGCCAACGTACATGGGGTTACGGGTATGGCGATAGATACCGGAGGTTACCAGGAACGCGGTGTTTTCCGGTTTCATCGGGTTGATGGTGGTGCGTCGACGGATAAAACTGATCAGTGCGATCAGGTCCAGCCCCAGCCCGGCACCCACACAGCAACCCACCAGAATCTTGTCCATCAGTCCAAGCTGGCTCAGTGTTGGCAGGTTAGGGGATATCAGCCACATGGCGGCGGCAAAAATAATGGCTACCAGTGGCGGGGGTATCATGAGTTCCAGTCGTTTCAAACGTATTGTCCTTTTGGTCGGATCAAGGGTGCGTCAGACTGACCGCAGTGTGTTGTCACGGCTGTTCGTGTCTGGCTATGGTAACGAATCCGGCGTGGCAGGGTTATCCCACTTCTGTCGGGCTTGCGTGTCGCTGCTGCGAGTGTCGACCCAACGCTCCGACAGCGTCTCGCCTGTTGGCCCGATCAAGGTCTCCTTTTTCCAGAACGGGGCCTGGCTTTTGAGAAAGTCCATGATATACGCCGCCGCATCAAAGGCGTTTTGGCGATGGCCACTGGAGACTCCGATAAAGATAATCTGGTCTTCAATATCGAGCGCACCGATACGATGAATCAGCCGCACCCGGCCCAGTGACCAGCGTTTCCTGGCGGCGGCAACGATGTCGGCCAGAGCACGCTCAGTCATGCCGGGATAATGTTCCAGAAACAGACGTGAGATGGTGTCACCCTGATTCTGTTCTCTGACCCGGCCGACAAAAAAGACCACGGCACCATCATCGCGATTGTCCTGACAGAGCTGCTGATATTCGTCGGCAACGGAAAAATCATCACGCTGTACCCGGATATCATCCATATCAACCTCCCGTCATGGGCGGAAACAAGGCGACCTCATCGCCGCTATTGATCACCATGGTTTCATCATTACAAAGCGACTGGTTGATGGCGACCAGAGCCTGTCCGGCTGCGAGGGAGTCCGCGTGCTCGGTAAACTGCTGTTGCAGCGCCAGACGCATGGCCTGCACTGTGGTTGGTGCTGCCAGTGTCAGATTGATCGCTCCGGTACCAAGCTGGTCTCGCAAGCGGGCAAACAGTAATACCTGAATCATGGTGATACCTCCTGGGGGGCATCAACCTGCCAGTGACCGGTTTTGCCTCCGAGTTTTTCCAGCACCCGGATGCCACCGAGCGTCATGCCGGGGTCGACGGCCTTGCACATATCAAACAGGGTCAGGGCGGCGACACTGACGGCGGTAAGGGCTTCCATTTCGACGCCGGTTTGACCCGTGAGTTTGCAGTAGCTGGTAATGCGAATGCGGTTTTGTTCTGGCTGGGGGGCGAAATCGACGGCTACCTTGCTCAGCATCAGCGGATGACAAAGCGGAATCAGCTGGCTGGTCTGTTTGGCCGCCTGAATCCCGGCGATACGGGCAACGGCAAAGACGTCGCCCTTGTGGTGATCCCCGGCCAGAATTTGTTCCAGGGTAGCCGCCTGCATGGTGACAAAACCTTCGGCCCGGGCTTCCCGGACGGTTGGCTGTTTGTTGCTGACGTCGACCATATTGGCTTCGCCACGGGCGTTGACGTGGGAAAACCCGGTTACTTCGTTGGGTTCAGACATGGATAAATAGCCTCGTACGTATCAGCCGCGGCTGTCACACAGCTGGTTGGCGGTGTTTTTCAGGCGCAAGACAAAGTTGCAGGGCTTGAAACGGCTGTCCAGCTGGCTGGCAATAATCTCGTCCCAGGCGGTACGACAGGCATTGGTGGAACCCGGCATACAGAAAATCAGGGTGCTGTTGGCCAATCCGGCAACGGCCCGGCTCTGAATGGTGGAGGTGCCGATTTGCTGATAGGAAATATGGCGGAACAGTTCACCAAAACCGTCGATGGTCTGGTCAAACAGCGGAATCATGGCATCTGGTGTGGTGTCGCGTTCGGTGAAGCCGGTGCCACCGGTAATCAGTACCACCTGGGTGGTGGCGTCGGCTATCCAGTTAGAGACAGTGGCCCGCAGCAGGTATTTGTCATCAACGACAATGCGTTTGTCGGCCAGCTGGTGGCCGGCATCGGTCAGTTTGTCGATTAACAGTTTGCCGCTGGTGTCGTTTTCCTCGGTACGACTGTCGGAAACCGTTAGTACGGCAATGTTCAGCGGCATGAATTGATCGGTAAAAGTCTTGGACATCAGAGTTACTCGCGTTCGATAACGTTGGGATAAGCACCGACTTGCTGGCTGGCAAGCCATTCGTCATGGGTGTTGGTATTGGTCAGTGCGGTAGGATTGGCGGGTTGCAGAGACAAGGCCTGGCAAAAGCTCAGCAGCCCGCGGATCGATTTGTCGGCGGTCGCCAGCGTCAGCTGGTCTTCCAGATATTGCCGTACGTTGGCAGATAGTGGCAGGTACAGCGGTAGATATTCCTGCAGAAAATAAACGGCTCGATGATCACTATGGCCGGTAGTGAGCAGGTAACGCAGCGTGGGCAAGTCCATCAACGGCAGATCGACGGGCATCACCAGCAAGGCGGTTGCCTTGGGGCAGGCATTGGCAATGCTGAACAGTCCGGCCAGTGGGCCATCGTGGTGTTCGTCATTGACATCACAGACCACCAGGTGTTGCAGGTCGTCCGGGGTGGACAGGGAAGCATGGCGGCTGATAAACAGTTGTTGCAGCCCAAGCTGCTGCATCAGATCGACTTGGTGGTGCAGCAAGCTGGCATGTTCTCTGGCGGGAAGCATGGCCTTGTCTTGCCCCATGCGACGGGACGCCCCGCCTGCCAGAATCACCCCGATGGTTGTTGCCTTTGCGTGTGTATCCATATCGCCTCCGCTGTCGGGTTTATCCCGGTGTTAGCCACCCAGCATGGCAAAATGACGGGTAGCGCCCGTATTGCCGCTTTGCAGGTAATGGGTTTCGTCTTTCAGGCCCAGGCGCTGCTCCAGCTCTGCTACCAGCAGTTCGGGGTCTACGCCGGGCTGTAGTAGCGATCGTATGTCATAACCCTGTTCGCCAAACAGACAGAGATGCAATTTCCCCAGCGACGAAATACGCAGACGATTGCAGCTGGAACAAAAGTCTTTGCTATAGGGCATGATCAATCCCAGTTTGCCACGATAATCCGGATGGGAAAATTCTTCTGCCGGGCCATCATGCTGGTGGCGCATGGCGAGCTGCCAGCCGGTGTCTCGCAGCTGTTGCCGGATGGATTCGCCACTGACGTGATGCTCGGCAAAAAAGACCGGGTGATCACCAGTTTCCATCAGTTCGATAAAACGCAAGGTCACCGGGGTGTGTTTGATCCAGTCGAGAAACTGTTGCAAACGCTCGCTGTTAAAGCCACGCAACAACACGGCGTTGATTTTGACATCCAGCCCGAGGCTTAACGCCCGTTCCAGCCCCGCCATGATACGGTCGAGATGTGAGTAGCCCGTGATGGCGGCAAATTGCTGTGGGTCGAGGCTGTCGATGCTGAGATTCAGGCGTTGCAGGCCGGCTTGCTGCCAGTCGTCAACCTGGTCTGCCAGGCGGTAACCATTGGTAGTTAACGCCACTTGCTCGATGCCAGGTGTCTGGGCCGCCAGACTGATGATGTCGGTGAGGTCCTTGCGGACACTGGGTTCACCGCCGGTAATACGTATTTTACGGGTGCCAAGATGGGCAAAGGTTTGCAGCAGTGGTGTCATTTCTGCCAGCGTCAGTGGTTCTGGCTGATCGGTTTTCTGATAGCCATCGGGTAAACAGTAGTGGCAGCGAAAATTGCACACGTCGGTAATCGACAGGCGCAAATAGCTGAAGCGGCGACCATAACGGTCGCTCAGCTCGGGCTTGAAGCGGGTCATATACACCTTTCCAAATAAGGGAGGCCCAATGGTTTCCCATCGAACCCTGGTGGCTGGGGCGTTATGCCTTCAGGCGTCAGCCTGTGCCACGGCAGAGGCTTCATCACAGGATGGCTTGCCACCCTTGTCTTAGAAGCAACTGCTCGGCGTTTGTCAGCGCCCAGTGTAGGCGGTTTGAGTGCAAAAATGTAGCGACGCCCAATCAGGTTCAAAAAATATTGAATGACTGTTCAGAGTGGCGAGAATAGTGTGAGTCAAAGCAGTGCCATGACAGTGTTACAGGGTTGGGGTCAGGAGTGGGATCAGGAGTGGGATCAGGAGGGATGGAAAACACCCGGCCGGAGAGAGTACCCGGCCGGTGTCTGGGTCAGTCTACACGCACAATTTTCATGGTGTTGGTGCCGCCCTGGGCGTTGAGATAATCACCCCGGGTAATCACAACGTAATCGCCGCTGCTGATTTCACCCGATTCTTTCAGGATGGCGATGGCAGAGGGGTTGATGGCATCCGGTTCCAGCTGGTCGGCGTAGAATGGCACGGTTTGCACACCACGATACAGTGCCACCCGGGATTGGGTATCTTCCCGGCGACAGAAGGCAAAGATCGGCAGGGCTGAACGCAGTCGCGACATCAGGCGTGGTGTTGCACCGGTTTCGGTCAGCGAGATAATTGCGGTCACGCCAACCAGGTGATTGGCGGCATACATGGCCGACAGTGCGATGGTCTCTTCGATGCTGTGCATGTCTTCATACAGACGATGCTTGGAACGTTTGGCCAATGGGTGACGCTCAGCTCCCATAATAATGCGGGTCATGGCGGCAACGGCTTCAACCGGGTAGTCACCGGCAGCAGTTTCGGCTGACAGCATAACGGCATCGGTGTAGTCGAGAACGGCGTTGGCAACGTCAGAGACTTCAGCGCGGGTTGGCATTGGGCTGTCGATCATGGATTCCATCATCTGGGTCGCCGTGATCACCGGCTTGTTCAGCTGACGGGAGCGGGAGATGATTTTTTTCTGTACGCCGACCAGTTCGGCATCACCGATTTCTACGGCCAGGTCGCCACGAGCCACCATAACGGCATCGGAAGCGCGAATAATGCCATCCAGTACGGCATCGTCGGCAACACATTCTGCCCGTTCAATCTTGGAGACCAGCCCGGCATGACCACCTGCGGCCGTCAGTAGCTCGCGAGCTTCGATCATGTCGTGTTCGTCACGGGGGAAAGAAACGGCGAGGTAATCGACCAGCAGTTCTGAAGCCAGCTTGATGTCAACCTTGTCCTTGTCGGTCAGGGCTTTGGCGGACAGGCCACCCCCCAGTCGGTTGATGCCCTTGTTGTTCGACAACCAGCCACCAATACGAACACGGGTGTTCAGCTTTGAAGGAAAGGTTTCGGTGACTTCCAGTTCAACACGGCCATCATCCAGCAGCAGGATATCGCCCACGTGGGCATCTTCGATCAGTGCTTTATAGTCGATGCCGACCTGTTCTTTATTACCGGCGTCACGGTCGAGAGTGGCGTCCAGTACAAAGGATTGGCCAACATCCAGATGGACTTTTTGTTCAGCAAAACGGGATATGCGGATTTTCGGGCCTTGCAGATCACCCAGGATGGCGACGTGACGTCCCAGTTTTTTGGCTGCTCGTCGCACCATGGCGGCACGGTCGCGGTGATCGTCAGCGTCACCATGGGAGAAATTGAGACGGAATACATCAGCGCCCGCTTCGATCAGTTGTTCGATTTTTTCATCGGTGTTGGTAGCGGGCCCAAGGGTGGCCACAATTTTGGTGCGTCTTAACATGAAGAATCTCCTGGCGGACGGTGGAGTGCAGGGTGTGATACGAAAGTATTATCTACCAAGCATGAGACGGAGTCTTTACACATGGGTAACAACGGCTGGAATTTCTGTTGTTTCCCTGATTTGGCGTGACCTTATCCTGAGTACTTGTGACTGCTGGGCAGAAAAATAGGCGTTGCTCTGTCGCAGGGCGTTTTCGGGAGGTTTTTGCCTGTTTTTGGTGCGCGCAACACCATGCGCCGATTGTGTTGGCAAACAAAATCGGTCTCGATCTCAATGCCAGGCCAAACAGGTGTTGGCAATGTGGACATTGATTGCAAGCTTATACCTCTATCTACCCATTCTAAAGCGGACAAATCTGTCATTGTCTGAATATTTGAACTTGCGACAGGCTTGGCACCGGCCATGCAATATTCCCTCTGAGAATATTTTTGTCTGGTCAGTATTCCCGTACCCAGTACGACCCTGACCAGTCTGAATTGGTTTAGCTAAAAACTTACTCAATCAGAGAGGGGAAATCCCATGACTCCAGAAGAATTGGAAGCCTTTAAAGCGGCTTTCGAAATGCATCAGGCGATGAATGTCGAGGTGTTCTATTGGTGGTGTACTGCCATCATGTTCATGATCCACGCCGGTTTCCTTGCGTATGAAATTGGTGCGTCGCGCGTCAAAAACGCGTTGGCATCCGGTATGAAAAATATTCTGACTTTGGCCGTTGTTGTGCCTACTTTCTACTTCTTCGGCTGGTGGATCTATAACGCATTCCCTGGTGGTCTGATTCCTATTGATGCTTCTGGTGCCCTGCCATGGGCTGCCAGTATGGGTCCTGATGTCTCTGATATGGGCACTGGTATCTTCTGGGCTGCTTTCGCCATGTTTGGTGCCACAACCGGTTCCATTCTGTCGGGTGCGGTGATCGAGCGTATTCGCATGAGTGCGTACCTGATTCTGACCATTGTGGTGGGTTCTGGTGTCTGGATTCTGGCCGGTGCCTGGGGATGGCATCCTGATGGCTGGTTGCTGCTGGATCTGGGCTACCACGATGTGGGTGCATCAGGTGTGGTTCACGCCATCGCCGGTTTCTTTGCGCTGGGTGTGCTGATCAATCTGGGGCCTCGTTTGGGCAAATTCGTCGACGGCAAGGCGATGGCCATTGTGCCTCACAACCTGCCAATGGCGTTGATTGGTCTGATGATGATTATTGTCGGCTTCTTTGGCTTCCTGGGTGGCTGCATCATCTTTAACGGTGGTGAAACTGGCTGGACAACTATTTACGGTAACCCAACCAACTTGTCTGCTTTTGCATTCAACACACTGATGGGTTTTGCCGGTGGCGTGATTGGTGCTTATCTGTCTTCTCGTGAGCCGTTCATGACCATGTCCGGTGGCCTGGCTGGCATCATTACTGTTGCGGCCGGTCTGGATCTTTACTATCCGGGACTGACCTTCTTCTTGGCGGTTGTTGGTGGTATTTCCATGCCAATCGTTGGCAAGTTCGTTGAGAAGTGCGGTATCGATGACGCAGTTGGCGCGGTAGCGGTACACGGCTGGTGTGGCTTCCTGGGTGTGGTTCTGGTTGGTGTCTTCGCCTCCGGTTACCCAAGTGTTCCAGAAGGTGCTCCAGACATTACTTTCTTCGGTCAGCTGTTGGGCGCCGTGGTTATGTGTGTCACTGGTTTTGTACCTGGCTATGGCATCTCCTTGCTGTTGAAGAAAATGAACATGCTGCGTGTTCCTGCCAAGGCAGAAGCTGCAGGTCTGGATCTGGTTGAAATTCCAGCCATTCCTTACCCAGAGCGTGTGCCTTCCCGCGACATCATTGAAGGTACTGTTCCTGCGGATGCCGCTGGTCTGCCTGCGAATGGTGTGCTGGGTAGCTGATCGACCGCTTGATTCTCAAACGGGCGGGGCGCTGCTGCCCCGCTTGTCTTAACTTGCTGTTAGTAAAGAGGAATACATTATGGATACTTCACCGATTGATAGCTGGGAAGGCGTAGGCGCTTACTTTACCTTCGCAGACCAACCTGGCGTTGTGGCTTTTCTGTGTGGTTTGGCTGTCGTAACCTTTGTTGGTTTTATGTACGCCCTGATCAAGCACGAGAACGACGCGTTTGATAAGCACGAAGGCTGATTCGTCAGTCTGCATGACGGAAGCGTCCGTTACATCCGACTTGTACGCCCGGCTTGTTCCGGGCGCTTTCTGTTTATCCCTTTGGGAATGTACAACGGATTCCGGTGGTACTGACAAGAGCGACAGCAACCCGGCGCTGGAATCCATTATCTTTGGCAAAGGCCCGTCGATATGAGTTATCAGATTTCACTTGGCCAGAAAAGCTGGCAATTTAATGACCTGAAAAGCTTGCTGGCAAAAGCATCACCGTTGCGTTCTGGGGATTGCCTGGCGGGTGTGGCTGCTCTGGATGAGCAGGAACGGGTCGCTGCACAATTGGCGTTGGCTGATGTGCCGCTCAAAACTTTCCTGAATGAACTGGTGATTCCTTACGAAGCCGATGAGATATCCCGACTGATTATTGACCGGCATGATGCCTTGGCCTTTGCGCCGATCGCGCATTTGACGGTAGGGGATTTCCGTAACTGGTTGTTGAGTGAACAAGCCTCAACCGCGATGCTGGCACGTATTGCACCGGGTGTGACGCCGGAAATGGCTGCCGCGGTGAGCAAGATCATGCGACTGCAGGATCTGGTGCTGGTGGCTTCCAAATGTCAGGTGGTCACCCGGTTTCGTAATACCATTGGCTTGCCGGGCCGCATGTCGACACGGTTACAGCCCAATCACCCGACCGATGATCCGGCCGGTGTTGCCGCCTCTGTTCTGGATGGCTTGCTGTATGGCAGTGGTGATGCGGTCATTGGCATTAACCCGGCCAGCGACAATACCGAAGCGGTGATCACCCTGATGAAAATGCTGGATGATGTGATTCAGCATTACGATATTCCTACCCAGAGCTGTGTCCTGACACACGTGACCACCCATATTGAAGCGATAAACCGGGGTGCTCCGGTCGATCTGATTTTCCAGTCCATTGCCGGTACCGAGAAAGCCAACGACAGTTTTGGCATCAATCTGGCTTTACTCAAAGAAGCTTACGCTGCCGGACAAACCCTGGGGCGTGGCAGTGTTGGCCAGAATTGCATGTATTTTGAAACCGGACAGGGCAGTGCCCTGTCCGCCGATGCCAATTTTGGTCTGGATCAACAAACCTGTGAAACCCGTGCCTATGCCGTTGCCCGGGAATTCAAACCGCTGTTGGTGAATACCGTGGTTGGGTTTATTGGCCCTGAATACTTATACAACGGTAAACAGATTATTCGGGCGGGTCTGGAAGATCATTTTTGCGGCAAGCTGATGGGTGTTCCGATGGGTTGCGACATTTGTTACACCAATCACGCGGAAGCTGATCAGGATGATATGGATGCGTTGCTCACCCTGTTCGCCGCCGCTGGCGGTAGCTTTATTATGGGTATTCCTGGTTCGGACGACATCATGCTGAATTATCAGACGACGTCGTTCCATGATGCCTTGTATGCCCGTGAATTATTGGGTTTGAAACCGGCACCGGAGTTTGAAGCCTGGCTGCAGACCATTGGTATTTTTGATCAACAGAATCATCTGGCGTATGGCAACCAGTCTCTGCCGGCACCGTTTGAACATGTGATCCGGGGAGGTCACTGATATGGCTGATAAACCCGATACCATTCTGGTAGAAAACCCATGGCAGACCTTGCGTGAATACACCGATGCCCGCATTGGTCTCGGCCGGGCAGGGATCAGTTTACCGACCCGGGCACATCTGGAGTTTCAGCTGGCCCATGCCAGAGCCAGGGATGCCGTGCATCTGCCGCTGGGTTTTGTGCAGTTGCAACAGGATCTGGAACAGGTGCTGGCGCAAGCCGGATTGCCGGGGCCGGTCTTGAAGCTGGCCAGTCAGGCCGATGGACGGCCGCAGTATTTACAACGACCCGATTACGGTCGCCAGCTTTCATCAAGTAGCCAGGAAGCACTGACACAGTGGATGGCAGACAGTCCTCCGGCCGCTTTTGATATTGCTGTGGTGGTGGCTGATGGCTTGTCATCATTGGCGGTGCAGCGGCATGCCGCCCCGATGTTGGACTGCTTGCTGACATCACTGGCTGATACTTCATTGAAGGTGGGGCCGGTTGTCATGGTGGAACAAGGGCGAGTAGCCATTGGCGACCCGATTGGTGAAACCCTCAAGGCCAGGATGCTGGTGATGTTGATTGGTGAGCGGCCAGGATTAAGCTCGCCAGACTCGCTGGGCATTTATTTCACGTGGGAGCCTGCCAGCGGCAAGCACGATGCAAATCGTAACTGTATCTCCAATGTGCGCCACGAAGGACTGCGTTATGAAGAGGCGACTCATAAATTGATGTATCTGCTGTTGGAGGCTGACCGCCGGGCGTTGTCCGGGGTGGCCCTGAAAGATGAATCAGACAATGGTCAGCCGTCGCTGGCCAGCAAGTCGGGCAATTTGCTCTTGAAAACACCCAACACCTAATGACGTTATTTGCTGCTATTTGATGGAGAAACACTATGAATAAACTGCAACTTGTTCTTAAGCGGACACTTTTTTATCCCAGTTTCCTGATGCTTTCTAGTGGCTTTTTCTTGCTGGAATTTCGTGGCCTCACCGCCATTGCTACCGCTGCCGGGTTGGCTCTGGGTTTACACCTGGCGGTGAATGGCTATGACGTCTGGAAAGAGCGTCAGGCGTCCTTATCATCAGAAGGCTGAGCTTCCAGTTTGGCAAGCCGGTTTTCCAGAGTGGCCAGTAGTGCGCGGTATTCTTCCAGAACGCGCTGCTGGGCATCAAATTCTTTTCGTGTGACCAAATCGGCACTACTGAACAGCAACTGCAGCTGGGATGCCATATTCTTGTGCGCTTCTTGTGAGAGGGATGCAAAGGGTGACTGTGCCAGTAACTGTTCGATTTTAAAGCGTATTTCATCTGCATTCATTTTTTGGCTCTCATTGCGTGGGTTGTTGTTGCGCCATTGAGGGGCTTTAAGGGCTTATTGGCACCAATCTGGAGCCAAGTGTTTTTTAAAGGTGGTAAAAATTGATGCATTTTGTTTATTCGCGCACAAAATTGGAGCGATCAGGATCTCTGGATCCTGAAGATTATATCAGGAAAGCCGCTAATATCGGGGGTTTTCAAAGTTGGCACGGTCACTGCTAACTCTCTCTCACAGAATTACAACGATGCTCAAGGTGCAGTTCCTGGCCCCAAAGCATCGAACATGTTTAATGACTAGCTTCGCTAACCGATGAAGGAAAAAAAACGATGAAAAAACTGTCTCAAGCAATCGTTCTCGCTGGTGCCATGACGGCAGGACTGACTGCTGTTCAAACTGCTCAAGCAGAAATCTCTGCATCTGTTGATCTGGCCAGCGTGTACTTGTGGCACGGTCAGGATCTGGGCGGCGGCGCTCCTGTTGTTTCCGGTTCTTTGGATTACAGCCACGAGTCTGGCTTGTACGCTGGTGTTTGGACTTCTTCAGGTGATACCAGCCTGGGTACAGAAACTGACCTGTACATTGGTTATGCTGGTGCCGTTGGTGATCTGGGTTACGACATTGGTTACGCAACTTACCTGTACCCAGAAACAGATGAATACGATCAATTCGACGATTCTGCCAACTTCTCTCTGGGCTTCTCTTACAGCATGGCCAGCATTCGCTTCGATAAAAGCAGCGATTCCGATGCTGATGGTTTCTACTTCGTAGTAGGTGCTGATATTCCTGACACGTCTTTCTCCGCTTCTCTGGGTGGCGAAGTCGATAAAGGCAATGACTTCATGCACCTTGACGTAACTTACGCTTACAACGATACCGTTGCTTTCACTATCTCGAAAATCCTGGATCAGGACATCGAGATGAATGAAGCCGGTCACATCGATGAGTCTGCAAAATACGTTGTGTCTTACAGCCTGCCTATCGAGATGTAAAAAGCATACAATGGCCTGTGCCCTCGCATAGGCCATTCCCATCCCTTTAGCTCAAAAAGGAGTTTTCTATGAAGCTCATTACTGCTGTTGTGAAGCCATTCAAGCTGGACGATGTGCGTGAAGCATTGTCCGAGATCGGCGTACAAGGCATCACTGTTACCGAAGTCAAAGGTTTTGGTCGTCAGAAAGGACACACCGAGTTGTATCGTGGTGCCGAGTATGTGGTTGATTTCCTGCCTAAAGTAAAAATAGAAGTAGCGGTTGATGATGACCTGACTGACAAGGTTATTGAAGCGATCACCAAGGCTGCCAACACTGGCAAAATTGGCGATGGCAAGATTTTTGTTACAACTCTGGAGCAGGTTGTTCGTATTCGTACTGGTGAAACCGGTGCCGACGCGCTCTGATCCTTTTCAGTTCTAACTAATAGATAAAATCTGGCCTGATGCGGGGGGCTTAGAATGGAAAATAATATTTACGAATTGCAGTACGCCATGGATACCTTTTATTTCCTGGTATGTGGCGCGTTGGTTATGTGGATGGCTGCTGGCTTTTCCATGCTGGAAGCAGGTCTGGTTCGTGCCAAAAACACAACTGAAATCCTGACCAAAAACATCGCGTTGTTTGCAATCGCTTGTACCATGTATCTGGTTTGCGGTTATGAATTGATGTACGGCGGTGGTTACTTCCTGGCTGGTATTGCAGATGTCGATACAGCCGCTGTACTGGGTGATTTTGCAGCACGTGAAGACGGTTTCCAGGGTGGTTCAATCTACTCCGGTGCGTCTGACTTCTTTTTCCAGGTTGTGTTCGTAGCTACCGCCATGTCGATTGTATCTGGTGCGGTTGCTGAGCGCATGAAGCTGGGTGCTTTCTTGGTTTTCGCTGTCATTATGACTGGCTTCATCTATCCGATGGAAGGCAGCTGGACTTGGGGCGGTGCGTCCGTCTTCGGTATGTTCAGCCTGGGCGATGACTTCGGTTTCTCTGACTTTGCCGGTTCCGGTATTGTTCACATGGCAGGTGCTGCTGCAGCTCTGGCTGGTGTGATACTGCTGGGTGCACGTAAAGGCAAGTACGGTGCAAACGGTGAAATCCGTGCAATCCCTGGCGCTAACCTGCCACTGGCTACACTGGGTTGTTTCATCCTGTGGATGGGCTGGTTCGGTTTCAACGGTGGTTCTGTTCTGAAACTGGGCGATATCGCCAATGCCAATGCGGTTGCTGTTGTGTTCACTAACACAAATGCTGCGGCTGCTGGTGGTCTGATTGGTGCCTTGTTGCTGGCTTATGTGTTGTTCCGCAAAGCGGATCTGACCATGTGTCTGAACGGTGCACTGGCTGGCCTGGTAGCAATTACTGCTGAGCCTTCTACGCCGACGCCTTTCGCTGCAACCATCATCGGCTTTATCGGTGGTCTGATTGTTGTTGTCTCCATCCTGACTCTCGACAAAATGAAGATTGATGATCCGGTTGGCGCGATCTCTGTTCACGGTGTTGTTGGTCTGTTTGGTCTGATCGTTGTTCCGTTCACTAATGACGGCGCTTCTATCGGTGGCCAGCTGATGGGTGCAATCACTATCTTCGTCTGGGTCTTTATCACATCACTGATCGCTTGGGGCGCTATCAAAGCCGTCATGGGTCTGCGTGTGAGCGAAGAAGCTGAATACGAAGGTGTTGATATTTCAGAATGTGGTATGGAAGCGTACCCTGAATTTACTGGCAAGTAAGTTCGTCTGAGACAGTAATCTGCGGTAACGGATTCCCGCTAAAAACCCGGCAATGATTTGCCGGGTTTTTTTATGTCTGTTATTTGGGTTACTGATCAATGTAGCGACAGAGTGTTACTGGTCGGGCTGGCAAAATAACAAGAGTTTAGAGGTCGAGCAGGTTGTCGTAGTAGCGGTCAAAGTCCTGTTCCAGATGCTTGCGTTCGCTATGGGCTTCAATTGCCCGCCGGGCAATGACTTTGGAAGACACCTTGCTGGTCTTGTTAACAACGACCTTGCCCTGACTATCAAACGTCACAACCTGTTCATGAGATTCAAGTTTGGTTATTGCTGACATCGTCACTCTCCTTGGATTGATTTGGCTATGACGATGTTTGATGCTCGAAGTTGCATTCCAATGACAGTGACAAGACAGATTGATGTTTCCATGACCTAGTTGCTGCTGCGGGCAGGTGAGAGGCTAGCGGGTGATGTTTTTGGGATCAAACGGCTCGTTGCCCTGCTCCAATCGTAGCGATTTGATGCTGCGCTTGATGTTGGTGAGGTGGCGGGCAAATTCAGGGCCGCGACGCTGGGTAACAGCAACCGCCAGCATGTCGATCACCATCAGGTGAGCAATGCGGGATGTCATTGGCGTAAACTGATCGGTATCTTCTTCAATATTGATATGAATCGGATAGTCGGCCTGTTTGCTGACCGCAGTATTGGCGGGTGCCAGGCTCACTACCTTGGCGCCATGATGCTGGGCCAGGGCAATCGAGTTAAGCAAATCCTTGGTGCGACCACTTTGGGAAATGGCCACTGCGACATCTTCAGGCCCGAGGGTGACCGCAGACATGGCTTGCATATGCGGGTCACTGTAGGCTGCGGTGGCCACCTGAAGACGGAAAAACTTGTGCTGGGCATCGATCGCTACCGCACCGGAGGCACCATAGCCGTAGAATTCGACTCGGGTTGCCATGCTGATGGCATTGGCGGCGACGCCAACCTGCTCAGGCTTCAGTTGTGATTTGACCTGATGCAGCCGCTGAATGGTGGTATCGGCAATTTTGCTGCAAATATTGTCGATGCTGTCGTCTGTGGCGATAGCAAATTGACCAATATTGTTGGTGATGGCCATTTCCTGAGCCACTCGCACCTTGAATTCCTGAAAACTGTTGCAGCCGATGCCCCGGCAAAAGCGCACAATCGTTGGCTCGCTGACCTGGGCTTCTTGAGCCAGATCGACGATGCGCATATGCATCACTTGCTGTGGCGACCGCAGTACGTATTCAGCCACCTTGACTTCAGATTTACGTAAGTTGGGGATGGCTGCGGATATTTCGGCCAGAATCGGGCTATTTCTCACTCTAATGAGTCCGAATAATTAAAATTTGGTCACGGATTATAGAGTGCCTCACTGTCATCGTCCTGTTAAATCTCCCGCTGTACGGATAAACAGGGTGATTGTCGATCAGAATCTGCCGTGACGGTTGCAATCTGGTAAACTCGCGACATGGATACTTCACTGATAATTGATCAATTAAATGACGGCCAGCGCAACGCGGTGGCTGCCCAATCTCCTCACCAGCTGGTATTGGCCGGTGCCGGCTCGGGTAAAACACGGGTATTGGTGCACCGGATTGCCTGGTTGCTCAAGGTGGAAAACGTCTCACCCTTTGCTGTGCTGGCGGTAACCTTTACCAACAAGGCGGCCAGGGAAATGCGTGGCCGGCTGGAGCAACTGCTGGATGTACCTGCCAGTGGCATGTGGGTCGGTACCTTTCACGGCCTGGCGCATCGATTGCTGAAGCATCACTGGCGTGAAGCCCGCTTGCCCCAGTACTTCCAGATTCTGGATAGCGATGACCAGTTGCGCCTGATCAAGCGACTGATGAAAGCCAACAACATCGACGACAGTCGTTACCCGCCAAGACAATTGCAGTGGTTTATCAACGAACAGAAAGACGAAGGGCGCCGTGCGGCGCATGTTATCCCGTCGGCCGATAACTTTACTCGCACCCTGCAGCAGTTTTATCAAATCTATGAAGACAACTGTCAGCAAAATGGCATGGTCGATTTTGGTGAAATCCTGCTGCGTGCCCACGAGCTCTGGTTGCATAACCCCGATTTGCTGCAACATTACCAGCAACGCTTCAGCCATATTCTGGTGGACGAATTCCAGGATACCAACAATATCCAATATGCCTGGATTCGTTTGCTGGCCGGTAACACCGTATCAGTTATGGCAGTGGGGGATGACGATCAGTCGATTTACGGCTGGCGTGGCGCGAATGTAGGCAATATCCGCAACTTCCAACAGGACTTTGCGGGTGCAGAAATGATCAAGCTGGAGCAAAACTACCGCTCCACGGCGACGATTCTGGATGCTGCCAATGCCGTCATCAAGAACAACAGTGGCCGCCTGGGCAAGGAGTTACATACCACCGGTGCCAAGGGTGATCCGATTCGTCTGTACCGTGCGTTTAATGAGCAGGACGAAGCACGTTATATCGCCGATCTGGTGGATGTCTGGGCCAAGCAGGGGCGTGCCCGGGTCGATATGGCCATTCTCTATCGCTCCAATGCGCAATCCAGAACGCTGGAAGAAGCCATGCTGCGGGCAGGGATTCCGTATCGCATCTATGGTGGCCAGCGTTTTTACGAGCGTCTGGAAATCAAGAACGCCATGGCCTATCTGCGCTTGCTGCTCAACCGCCAGGATGATGCAGCCATTGAGCGGGTGATTAATATTCCAGCCCGGGCCATTGGCGAAAAAACCCTCGATACCTTGCGCTCAGTGGCGCGGGATCAGGGTTGTTCACTGTGGGATGCCTGTGCTTCGGTGGTAGCGGCCGGCGGCCTGTCAAAACGGGCTGGTACGGCTGTCGCTGGTTTTATGACGCTGGTTGATGAAATGAGTGTCGGCATTGACGACCTTGAATTGCATGAGCTGGTGGAGCAGGTACTTGCCCAAACCAACCTGATTGAGCATCACCGCAAGGAAAAAGGTGAGAAAGGCCAGGCCCGAGTCGAAAACCTGGAAGAGCTGGTGAATGCCGCCAAGGTGTTTGAAGGTGGTGATGATGAGGATATCAGCCTGTTGGCGCAGTTCCTCGATAGCGCCGCGCTGGATGCCGGAGAGGGGCAGGCGGATGAACATGAAGATGCGGTGCAGATGATGACGCTGCACTCTGCCAAAGGACTGGAGTTTCCCCAGGTGGTATTAACCGGTCTGGAAGATGGCTTGTTTCCTCACAAGATGTCGATGGATGATGCCGATGGACTGGAAGAAGAACGGCGTCTGGCTTACGTCGGTATCACCCGGGCGATGGATCAGTTGGTGATCACATACGCCGAGAGCCGACGTTTGCATGGGCAAGAAAATTTTAGTACTCCTTCGCGATTTATTCGTGAAATCCCGACAGAACTGATGGATGAAGTGCGTTTGAAAAATACAGTATCACGACCTCTGAGTGCCCGACGATCAAGAACGGGGAATCACAGACTGCAAGCAGATATATCGGCGGACTGGCCTTTTGGCCTGAGCAGTCGGGTCTACCATGAGATGTTTGGGGAAGGCACGGTAATGCAGTTCGAAGGCCAGGGGCCGGGGTTGCGGGTACAGGTGAACTTTGAAGATGTCGGCAGCAAATGGCTGGTGCTCAGTTTTGCCAAGTTACAGGCGCTGTAGACATTGATACAACTGGCGGCTGACCGGTCTGGTGTGACGAGGCCGGTCAGGCTGCTGCATACGTTGCTCTGGAATCGAGGAGCGACGAATCCTGGTCAGCGAGGGACCCGGCGAATACGCCCGGTGTCATCAATGGCCACATAAACAAAGACGGCATCCACGACCTTTCTGCGCTCGTTTTCATTCGGGTTCTGGGTCCATACTTCGATGCCAATCCGGATCGACGATGAGCCGATCTCCAGCACGCGGGTATAAAAACACACCGCCGCTCCGATACGTATCGGAGACATAAAGACAACGGATTCCAGCGCCACATTGGCAATACGCCCCTGGGCCAGACGATTGGCAACGGTTTCGGCCGCGTGGTCCATTTGTGCGACGACCCAACCACCACTGATATCCCCATGAGTATTGGTGTCACCTCTTGACGGGATCAGCCGTAACGTCAGTTCTCCATCCGGTTTCGGCTCACAATCGTCTTTTGGTCTGGCTTTCATAGGGATTCCTGATTTTGAAATTATTTTTAGGAAGTTTACTTCTTTTTTAGCGCGGGCAATACAGACGCACTCGAGATCAATGATGTCAAAAAATATTTAAGACAATACGACAAAAGTAATGCCTCGACCGGGGTATGACTGTTCTGTTGTCTGGTAAAAAAAAGGCCCCTGTAACCAAAATGCAACATATTTGTAATAAACAAGGGGGCGTCACGTAGATGTAACACAGCTCCGGGACAATTCCTCCTTTCGACAACGATTTGCCTGCTGGACATCATCAGGTCACATTGAAGGATATCGCATGAAACATTCTCTCGCTGCCGGTGTGGTTTTATTGGCATCAGTTTTCAGCCAAAGTGCTTTTGCTGAGCGTAATTACATCAGCATAGTCGGTTCATCGACGGTTTATCCATTTTCTACAGTTGTTGCTGAACGTTTTGGCAAATCGAGCAAGTTTCGTACTCCTAAAGTTGAATCCACGGGTTCTGGTGGTGGTTTGAAGTTGTTTTGTAGCGGTGTTGGCGACACAACCCCTGACATTACGAACTCATCGCGCCGTATCAAGGCATCCGAGGTTGCGCTGTGCGCAAAAAATGGCGTTAAAGAGATCGTTGAAGTGACCATCGGCTTTGACGGTATTGTGTTTGCCAATGCCGCCGAACACGCCCAGGCTTCCTTTTCTACCAAGGAAATCTTCCTGGCACTGGCCAAAATGGTACCGGCTGCGAATGGCTCGGAAAAACTGATCGCCAACCCTTATAAAACCTGGCAGCAAATAAATCCTGCTCTGGATAACACGCCAATCAAGGTACTGGGGCCGCCACCGACATCCGGTACCCGTGATGCGTTTGTGGAGCTGGCGATGGAAGGGGGTTGTTCTGCCTTCCCGTTTATCAAGGCGCTGAAAAAATCCGATCCAGACAAATACAAGGCCATTTGCCACGGTCTGCGTGAAGATGGTGGCTACGTTGAAGCCGGTGAAAACGATAACCTGATTGTTCAGAAACTGGCGGCCAGCCCGGATTCCTACGGTATTTTTGGCTACAGCTTCCTGGAACAGAATGAAGACAAGGTTCAGGGCTCCCTGATTGATGGGATTGAACCAACCTTCGACAATATTTCCAGTAGTGAGTATCCGGTCAGTCGGTCACTGCACTTTTATGTTAAAAAAGCCCACGTAGGGGTGATTCCGGGGATTGAAGAATTTCTGGCTGAGTTCACCTCCTCGCGTGCCATTGGTGAAGATGGCTATCTCGCCGACAAAGGCATGATTCCGATGGATGAATCCCGTCGCCGGGCCATGGCTGCGGATGTCAAGGCACTGACCCTGCTGGGTCAGTAAGCCTGAATGCAGGGTGCTGCCCTGCTGCGTGTCACATGGATGTATTCTCCGGCCGGTAAACTCACCGGCTGTTTCTTGTTCTGTTCAGGCTAGTCATTATGACCTTCAGCATTTTGCTACTTGTCATCGCGGTATTATTTGTTATCGCATACGTGAGTGGTGCCCGCCGCGCGCGTTCTCTGGTCACTCCTGGTGTGACCCTGAATTCACTGCCTGGCCATTATGGTTCGCTGGTCGCCCTCTGGACCTGCTTGCCCCCGCTGTTGTTAATGCTGTGTTGGGGGGTGCTCGAAACCCCGGTGATCGATCGCTTGTTGGCGGCGCAGTTACCCGCAGAAGTACAGGCAGAAGGGGGCAATCGTATCAGTCTGGCACTGAGCAAGGTGCGTAACCTGGCCGGTGGTGCCAATGTACAAGCCGACCCGGAACTGGCTCCTGTGGTGCTGCATCTGAAAGACCTGCAGTCGCGTAACAGCATGCTGAGTACAACGCTGGTGCTGGCTCTGGCCCTGGCTGGTTTTGGCTTCGGCTTGCGGCGTCTCGCTCCTGCGTTACGGGCTCGTAATGAAGTGGAAAGCATTGTCAAAGTGCTGCTGTTCTGCAGCTCGGGTGTCGCGGTACTGACAACTGTCGGTATTCTGAGCAGTGTGTTGTATGAAGCCTGGATGTTTTTTGGCCGGGTGCCCGTGTTTGACTTCCTGTTTGGTACTACCTGGTCGCCACAGGTCGCCTTGCGCGCTGACCAGTCTGGCTCCTCTGGCAGTTTTGGGGCGGTACCGCTGTTTGCCGGTACCCTGATGATTTCCATGATTGCCATGTTTATCGCGGTTCCGATCGGCCTGATGTCGGCCATTTATTTGTCGGAATATGCCACCCCTCGGGTGCGTAGCTATGCCAAGCCTGCACTCGAAGTGCTGGCGGGCATTCCAACCGTTGTGTACGGCTTTTTTGCGGCCCTGACTGTTGCCCCGATACTGAAAAGCCTGGGGGCTGATGTTGGCCTCGAGGTATCGTCTGAAAGTGCGTTGGCTGCTGGTCTGGTCATGGGGGTGATGATCATCCCGTTTGTCTCATCCCTGTCGGATGACGTAATCAATGCTGTACCACAAGCCTTGCGTGATGGCAGTTACGGGCTGGGAGCGACCCAGAGCGAGACCATTCGGCAAGTGGTTATCCCGGCTGCATTACCCGGTATTGTGGGGGCCGTTATGCTGGCGGTTTCCCGGGCGATTGGTGAAACCATGATTGTCGCCATGGCGGCGGGTCTGGCAGCCAACCTGACAGCCAACCCGCTCGACAGTGTGACCACCGTGACTGTGCAGATTGTGACCTTGCTGGTGGGAGACCAGGAGTTTGATTCCTCCAAAACACTGGCTGCCTTTGCATTGGGACTGGTGTTGTTCCTGGTGACTCTGATTCTTAACTACGTGGCGCTGAAAGTGGTACAGAAGTACCGGGAGCAATATGACTGATCAACTCACAACGACTCGCTCCAAAGTAGAACAGGGCATGGCGCGTCGTCGCCGTGCCGAAGGGCGATTCCGCTTGTATGGCGTGTTATCCGTCGGATTTGGCCTGTTATGCCTGGTGGTGCTGTTTGGCAATATTCTGTCTCAGGGCAGTTCGGCTTTCCGGCAAACCGTGTTGCAAGCAGAGATCCTGCTCGATCAGGAGTATCTGGGACTGAATAACCAGTCGCCGGTTAATGAGCTGCGTAATGGCAATTACGAGGGCCTGATCAAACAGTATCTGAGAAACACGGCTGAGGTTTCCAGTCGCAGCGAGCGCCGGGCGTTGTACGGCCTCGTCAGCGTCGGTGCCCATTGGCAGTTGCAGGATGCGGTATTGGCCAACCCGGATTTGTTGGGTAGTACATTAAGCATTGAACTGATCATGGACGATAACGTGGATCAGTGGTTCAAGCATGAGCGGGACGAGGGCGGTGCCGGACGGTTGAATGAATTACAGCTGGGCTGGCTCGAACAATGGGTGGCGGAAGGGCGCTTGAAGAGCCGTTTCAGTACTACCTTCTTTACCAATGGTGATTCAAGGGAGCCTGAGCTGGCGGGTGTTCATGGTGCCATTATGGGTACGTTGCTGACCCTGATGGTGACCTTCCTGTTGTCGTTCCCGATCGGGGTTGCGGCAGCGATCTATCTGGAAGAGTTTGCACCTAAAAATCGCATCACAGAAATTGTTGAAATCAACATCAACAACCTGGCGGCAGTGCCCAGTATTACGTTTGGTTTGCTGGGCCTGGCGATCTTTATCAATATTTTTGGGGTCTCCCGTTCCACCCCTTTGATTGGTGGCCTGGTGCTGACCCTGATGACCTTGCCGACCATTATTATTTCCGGTCGCGCGGCGATCAAGTCGGTACCGCCTTCCATACGGGAAGCTGCTTTTGGTCTCGGTGCCTCAAAAATGCAGGTGGTTTTTCACCACGTCTTGCCTCTGGCAATGCCGGGTATGCTGACGGGAACCATTATTGGTATGGCACAGGCTCTGGGTGAAACCGCACCGCTCCTGATGATCGGGATGATCGCCTTTGTGGTGGATGTGCCCGGATTTATTACTGATCCATCGACGGTTTTGCCGGTTCAAATCTTTCTCTGGTCTGACAGCCCGGAGCAGGCTTTCACCGAGCGTACATCAGGAGCCATTATTGTATTGCTGACCTTCCTGATTATGATGAACACTGTCGCTGTCTGGCTGCGTCGTCGTCTTGAGCGACGCTGGTAAACGCTAAACTATTCGGATTCCTTGTTATGAGTATTATCGAAAACCACCAAACCGACGGCGAACCGTTTTGCGACTCACCCAAGCTGAAGGCGCGTGGTGTTGGCGTTTTTTATGGGGACAAACAGGCGATTTTTGACGTCAGCCTGGATATTGGTGCCAATGAAGTCATTGCCCTGATTGGCCCATCCGGCTGCGGTAAGTCGACCTTTCTGCGTTGCTTGAATCGCATGAATGATACGATTGATATCTGTCGCATTACTGGCGAGATCCTGCTGGATGATGAAGACATTTATGCCCCCAAGATCGATGTTGTGCCGCTGCGGGCGCGGGTCGGTATGGTGTTCCAGAAGCCCAACCCGTTTCCAAAAACCATCTTTGATAACGTTGCCTACGGGCCACGTATTCACGGGCTGGTGAACCACCGCCATGAACTGGAAGAAATCGTGGAGCAAAGTTTGCGTCGCGCTGGGTTGTGGTCTGAAGTAAAAGACCGGCTGGATGCACCGGGCACCGGCCTGTCGGGTGGCCAACAACAGCGATTGTGTATTGCCCGCACGATTGCTGTTGATCCGGAAGTAATCCTGATGGATGAACCTTGTTCTGCACTGGATCCGATTGCAACTGCTAGAATTGAAGAGTTGATTGACGAGTTGCGCGATAACTACACCATCGCTATCGTTACCCACTCGATGCAGCAGGCTGCTCGGGTATCCCAGCGTACGGCGTATTTTCACCTGGGTCAGCTGATAGAAGTAAACCCGACTGACCTCGTGTTTACCAAACCCCAACATGCGTTGACCGAGGCTTATATTACAGGCCGTTTCGGCTAAAAGGAGAGCTCCAGTGGCAAACAAGGGCATACCGGTTGAAATGAATTTCAGCCAACACATATCCGGACAGTTCAACTCAGACCTCGAAGCCATTCGCAGTCAAATGATGGAAATGGGTGGCTTGGTTGAACGTCAGGTGGCTAATGCCATTGAAGCAATCACGACCGGTGATACCACCCCGGCTGATGACATTATTCGTCGTGAAGATGATGTTGACCGGATGGAAGTGGCTATCGACCAGGAGTGCACCCAGATTCTTGTACGTCGGCAGCCGGCCGCTTCTGATTTGCGTATGGTGTTGGCGGTTTCCCGTGTTGTGCGTGACCTGGAGCGTATCGGAGATGAAGCGACCAAAATTGCGGTTCACGCTCTGGAAGTGAGTGGCTCCACCAACGGCGGTTACTGCCAGCAATCGATACGTTACATGGGCACTGAAGTTGGCAAAATGATTTCAGGGGCGTTGAACGCCTTTGCCCGTAACGATGTGGATGGCGCACTGGATGTGGTGCGTAATGACAAACTGGTCGACCAGCAGTACTCCGCGGCGCTGCGGGAACTGATTACCTATATGATGGAAGACCCGCGATCTATCAGCCAGGCGATCAATATTCTCTGGATTCTGCGCGCCATTGAACGGATTGGCGACCATGCCCGTAATATCTCCGAACAGGTGATTTACGTGGTCAGTGGAGCCGATGTACGGCACAGCTCGATCTCCGAAATGGAAGAGCGAGCCCATAAAGACAAAGATGATTCGTCATCTACAGGAGCGTAACGCGTACTGGAGTGGAAATTTCACAGAAAGAGTGATTTTTCAGTATGTTAGGGGAAAAAGATATTGACGGATGCCAGCGGCATCTATAGTATTCCCGCCCACTTAGCCGGTATAGCTCAGTTGGTAGAGCAACTGACTTGTAATCAGTAGGTCCCGAGTTCGACTCTTGGTGCCGGCACCAGTAAAATGATTAAGGGCTTCCAGAGCAATCTGGAGGCCCTTTTTCTTTTCTGCTGGTACGCTTTAGTTCTGTTCTGGGTGCTTATTCCAGTTATCCCCAATCTTCATAAATCAAGCGCTGTGGCTTTTTGTCCGTGGTCTGTCGTGTAGCTTTTAGCTGCTCAACGGCATTGGCATGCCAAACCTGCGTTTCACAACGATGGTTAATGTGCCTCAGGGATTGATACTTCCCAAACCGTTTGTGGTGTATATCATCGCTCGTAGTAACTGATAGCGGCTCATACAATTATTCAGTCAACAGGCGTCACGCCATTCTCTGTGCTGCTGCAACTTGTCGGAAATTTTTCCGAATGTGAGCCTTGCCGGTACATACCATCCGTGATTTATGTAGGTTGTCGGGTGTGAGATCCATCGGGGTGGCGAAAGAGTGGGAGTGAGTGGTTGATGACGTTATTGGTGTCGGTATCCGGTTGGCTGCGGCCTTACAATGATGAAATCGCGCTGGCGATTATTGCCACGCTGCTGGTGGTCTTTGGTGACCGGATCAATTGGCTGGTGCGCAAGCTGGTCAGGCCGTATTGGGTGGGATTTCGGGTGCTGGCCTTTGTTGCTCTGTGTACCTTTGGCTATGGCACGTTGACGGTCTGGTTGGTGCCTGTTCTGGCGGGAGTACTGATAAGTCTGGCTGCGCCGGTTTATGTGGCGTCGATTGTTGGCAGCTTTGTGGTGTTGGGAATTCTGGCAGAGGGCTACCACAAGAAGTAGTTGTCCTGGCGGCTGTCAGGCTGTGGGACGTCTATCTGGGGTGGAGAAGGGGGGTTGGGTAAATTGGACGGCAGGTACATCCTGTACAAGCCGCCACAGCACCCTGGAACAATCCTGGTTCCGTATACATCATCCTTGCCACAATCCGTCGTGTTGGTCATCCCTGTGCTGTCCGTTGCTTACTGTCCATTTGCCTTCCTGGCAAGCCTCCTGGCCATCTTCCCTGGGCAATCCATTTGCCGTGCCGTCCTGGCAGGTCATCCACTGATGAATATCCTTGTACCTCATCCTGAGGCATGTCCTGACATTCCATTGTGTTGCTCGTCTGAGCCGTCCTGCTCCCTTATAACCCTTCCCTGGCGTGTTCCTGCGGTACGTCATGTACCGTGTCCCTTTCCTTTGCCGTCCTGGCTGCACTCCTGTGCCTTTCCTGTTACCACTTCATCCTGAAGTGGTTGCCATCCTGGCAATCTTCCGTTGATCTCCTGTCCGTGTGGTCACACTTTACCAAAAAAGCTGGTGGTCAGGATGGAGGCAGGACGGCGGTATGCTTGCAACAGAAATGAAATGAAAAATAAACTTCATACAAAACAACAGGTTGTGTTTTATGTAGCATGAAAGTGAACAGAAACGGGTAGTCCAGACTACGTATTTCCCACAGGCTTGTGAGATATCTCGCACAAGCAGGTGGGCGAATGTCTCTGGCAGAGGCATTGGGTATCAAAAGCGCGGGAGAGTATTAGCGGGCAATACCTTGGCTACGAGCGTTCACTTGTCGGGAAAATGCTTGCGGGTCGGCGATTTCACCGTCTTCGCGCAGTGCCGGATAGGGCAGGTCATGTTTTTGGCAGAGCTTGGCTGCGGAGGGCTGGCACCACTCAAACAGCAAGGTATTGAAGCGGTCGTCATCCAGATGGCGCTGCTCGAACAGGCCTGCCTGCTGGCGTTGACGTGCGGCCTCGCAGAGAATAATCGCGGCAGCCACGGAGACGTTGAAAGAATGCACCATGCCGAGCATGGGGATGATCAGGTGTTCGTCCGCCAGTTCGGAGGCGATGTCGCTGACGCCTTCTTTTTCGGTGCCCATCAGGATGGCGGTGGGTTGAGTGAAGTCATATTCCCGAAAGTCGATCGCTCTGTCTGTCAGATGAGCTGCGCAGACCTTGATACCGCGTTGCTGGTGCGTGCGGATGGCGGTTTCGATGTCGGCATGGGTGCTAACGCTGACCCAGCTCTCTGAGCCAGCTGCAGCGGCGCTGGTGACGGTATTAAGGCGGAAAGTGTCAGTTGGCCATACGCAGTGGATGTCTTGCACGCCAAAGGCGTCACAGGAGCGGGCAATGGCGGCCAGATTGTGCGATTTGTAAACTTCATCGGTAATGACCGACAGGTCTGGCTGGCGTCGGTTGAGGGTGTTGATCACACAACTCAGGCGTTCTGGCGTCATGTTCGGTTACGTCTCTCTGGCTCAAAACGGAGCGGCATTGTATAAAACCTTCCGGTTTTATGCACGGAACAGGTATGAAAGACAATTTATTGATAGGAGCCGGCTATTTGTGGCGTGGCTTTACACTACTGAATGAACCGGGAATACGCCGTTATGTCTGGTTGCCCATTCTGATTAATCTGCTGGTGTTGTCGTTTGGAACCTATTGGCTGATTGATGTCGTCAGCCAGTGGGATGGCTTTGATTCCAGCTGGATCAGTTGGCTGGCCTGGCTGGTGGTGCCTCTGTTGCTGTTACTGTCGACCTTGATCTCGGGGTATTTTTTCAGTGCGGTGTTGTTGCTGTTGGCGAGTCCGTTTTATGGCTTGCTGGCGGGCAAGATCGAGCAGCGTCTGGGGCATGAGGTCGAGGACGAATCCATTGCCGCGTTGATCCCGCGTACGGTGATACGGGAGCTGGTCAAGATGGGTTATTACCTGCCGCGTTATCTGTTGCTGCTGTTGTTGTCGTTTGTGCCGGGCGTCAACTTGCTGATGCCCTTCGTCTGGTTCTGGTTTGGCAGCTGGGTGATGGCGTTGCAATACAGTGATTATACTCTGGATAACCAGCAGCAGAATTTCCGCGACAGCCGAGAGCAGGTGGCTACCCAGCGCTGGACGGCCTGGGGATTTGGTGGGGCGGTGTCGGTGCTGATGGCAGTACCATTACTGAACTGTCTGGTGCCCCCGGCGGCGGTGATCGGGGCTACGCTGTGGCAATTGCAACGGCAGGCCGATCAGTCACGGGCCGGTTGATCTATTGGTCGGCCTCATCACGGTTGTCAGATAAGCAGGCTGCGGGGAAAACACAGGTGAATGTACTGCCCTTGCCTTCGATGCTGCTGATTTTCAGCTCGCCGTCATGGTGCAGCAAGACGTGTTTGACAATAGCCAGTCCCAGTCCGGTACCACCAGTGGCGATGCTGCGGCTGGGGTCGGCGCGATAGAAGCGCTCGGTCAGGCGGGGGATGTGATGCTGGGCAATACCGATGCCGTTATCCGAGACGCTGAAATGCCCTTTGCCGCCTTCGGTATACCAGCGCAGTGTGACGTCACCCCCTTCCGGGGTGTATTTGACGGCGTTGAATACCAGGTTGGAAAATGCACTGCGCAGCTCATTATAAAAGCCCATCATTTTTTGATCCTGATCGATGGTCAGGGTAATGGTGTGCTTGCTGCTGCTGAGTGATGCGGCATCGCGACGGATGGCTTCCAGCAGCGGCTGCAGCTCGATAGGCTGAGGCTGTTCCGTCTTGCCGGTTTCCAGCCGTGACAGCATCAGCAAATCCTTGAGCAGGTTTTCCATACGATGACTTTGTTCGCTCATTTGCTGCAGCATGCGGCCCCAGCGTGGTGGCAGCATCTCGGAGGCGGCTTGCATGGTTTCGACGTAACCGGCAATCACGGTCAGCGGTGTACGTAATTCATGGCTGACGTTGGCAACAAAATCCTTGCGCATTTCTTCCAGTTGTTTCAAACGGGTGATGTCATGAATCAGGATCAGGCGATCCTTGCGGCCAAACAGGGTGATATTGAACTGCAGGTAAATGCGCGGATTGATGGGCGATCGAATCGTGAGCGGTTCCTGATAATCGGCCTTGTCGAAGTAGGCCTTGAATTCTGGCGTGCGGATCAGGTTGGTGATGGGTTGGCCAATGTCTACCGGGTTGCGTAACCCCAGGTAGTTTTGTGCGGCCTGGTTCCAGAATTCCAGCGCGCCGCTGGCATCCACCATCAAGACAGAATCCTGCAGGGCCGCGGTTGAGTCCTGGATACGATTGATAATGGCCTGCAGGCGCTGCTGGTGTTTGATATTGCTTTGCTGCAAGCGCTGGTTCTCGGTAAAAATCGCTCCCCAGATGCCCAGTGTTCGCGGTAATACGGTGGTTTGCCCCTGATCCAGCCAGCGGTGCAGGCGGTACAGTTGCAGCCATTGCCAGGTGATATAGGCCCCCATCATCAAACACAATGCTTCCAGCGGCCGGTCAAAAAAGACGTAACCACAACCAACGGCCAGAATCAGCAAGTAGACAAGGCGGCGCAATTCTCTGCGCCAGACGGGGGACATCAAAATTCAGGAGGCTTTGGTCGAAAAGCGGTAGCCGGTGCCACGCACGGTTTGGATCAGTTGTTCGTGAGACTCACCGAGTGCTTTGCGCAGACGACGAATATGCACGTCAACGGTGCGCTCTTCAACGTACACATTACCACCCCAGACTTGATCGAGCAGCTGGGCTCGGGAGTAGGCCCGTTCCTGGTGGGTCATGAAAAACTGCAACAAACGATACTCCGTAGGGCCGATGTCAATCGGGTCGCCATGAGCGGTAACGCGATGGCAGACCGGGTCCAGCATCAGGCCGCTGACTTCAATGGGCTCTTCGATGCCTTGTGGGGTGGAACGGCGCAAGACGGCTTTCAGTCGTGCGACCAGTTCTCGAGGGGAAAACGGTTTGGTGATGTAGTCATCTGCCCCCGCTTCCAGCCCTTGTACTTTGTTATCTTCTTCGCCCTTGGCCGTCAGCATGATGATTGGCAACTCAGCGGTGCGGTCTTCACGCTTGAGGCGCCGGGCAAATTCGACGCCACTGGTGCCTGGCAGCATCCAGTCGAGTAAAATCATATCAGGCTTTCGATCGATAATCTGCGCATGTGCTTCCTGTACATTGGCAGCCTCAAGGCATTCATACCCGGCCATTTCCAGGGCCACGGCGATCATTTCCCGGATAGGGGCTTCATCGTCCACAATAAGAACGGTCTTGCCAGCTTTGGTCATAAGGCTCGTCACGCAAATGTCACAATAGGAATAATGCGGAGGTATTACACTGACCTAGTGTTACAAGCATGTGACACTGTTGGCATTGGCGTCAAGCCTGACACCAATTACGCGCTGGACAGGGCGTAGTGTGACAGGAGTCCGGCCCAGATCAGCGTGCCATACCAATGGGCTGCCAGAAACACTTTCATGCAGGCTTCCCGGCGGCGACTGCGGATAGACCATAATTGCCAGACCAGATACCCTCCGGCGACGCACCAGGCCAGATAAAACGGCCAGCTTGCTTCCAGCTGATTGCCCGTCAGTAACAGACAAAAATGCGCCATTCCGTAAAGAATGGCGATCATGGTGACATCCAGGTCGCCAAACAGGATCGCCGTGCTTTTGACACCAATCAGCAGATCATCGTCGCGGTCGACCATGGCGTAAATTGTGTCGTAACCGACCGTCCAGCAAACATTGGCAATAAACAATAACCAGCAGACAGCGGTCAGCTCATTGGCCTGTGCGGCAAAGGCCATTGGAATCGCCCAGGAAAATGCAGCACCGAGAAACACCTGTGGCAAATGGGTATGGCGTTTCATAAAGGGATAAAGTGCTGCCAGAGCGACCCCGCCGAGGGATAACCAGATGGTCAGGGCATTGGTCAACAGCACCAGCGCCAGACTGATCAGGCACAGCACAATAAAGCCGGATAATGCTTCGCGGTCAGAGATACGTCCTTGAGTCAGGGGACGGTCCTGGGTGCGTTTGACATGGCGGTCGATATGGCGGTCGGCGTAGTCGTTAATAACACAACCGGCCGACCGCATAAGAAATACGCCCAGAGTAAAAATCACCAGATTGGCAATGGAGGGAATGCCCTCGGCTGCAATCCACAGCGCCCACAAGGTCGGCCAGAGCAGCAGATAAGAGCCAATCGGCCGGTTCAGGCGTGTCAGCTGCACCCACTGATACCAGTTGGGCCAGAGTTTGTTGAGTGAGGCGGACAGAGGTGATTGCATAATCAACGCCTTGTGTCGTCTGACAAAGGAAAGGAGGCGGATACCAGCAAGGACGAGAAGGCTTCCGTTACCAGCAGTGGTGCACCATGAATTGTAAATACCGAACGCCTGGCCCAGCCAAACGGGTTGGGCTGGTTGACTGTTGACGCCCCTGTGCGGCTGAATTTCAGCGGTTGGCGGCGCAAACTGGGCTGGCGGAACAGATAGCTGCCAAGCGAGCGGTTACCAAGATGGCGAATCTGTTGTCCTACCCGTGCAAGGCTGGTCAACGGAATGGCAGTGCGGGCTCGCACCAGTTCCGTTTGTCCCAGGCACAAGGAAACCTCGCGTACCCAAACGGGTTGGCGTCCGTGCAGCTTCAGGTCTGCCTGTTCGGTTGGTAAAGCCGGGCCGCAATATTGTCGGATAACCTTGACCGAAAATGTGCTTGGGTCCAGTGCCTGCAAACGCTTGGTCAGTGACCCGGCGTCATTGAGCCAGTGACGCCACTCGCGGGGAATGCTCGCCGGTGTTACACAAAAGCGCCCGCTCCAGCGTGGTGTTGTGGCCAGAAGTTGCGCATGGTATCTGGGTATAGTGCTTTTCATGGCGGCGCAGCATGCGTCAAATCGCATTTAGTGGCAAGAGGATTGCTCTGTCCATTGATTTTATGCGGGTTGGACAGTAGCTTAGGCGGCCGAAGTATCGAGTCGGCTGATGCAACATCGGCTCCAGCCGTTATTATGACAGGTGTGACATGAAAAAATGGCAGTGCGTGGTGTGCGGCTGGATCTACGATGAAGCCGAAGGCGCACCAGAAGAAGGTATCCCGGCAGGAACCCCTTGGGAGGACGTGCCAGCAGACTTTACCTGCCCGGATTGCGGTGTCGGTAAAGATGATTTTGAAATGATAGAGATTTGACCATTGATTCCGACCTGCTGTCCCCCAACGGTAACCCCTGCCGATGCCCGCTGGGCATTGATTGTTGTTGCCGATGCGGTTGCCGAAGCGAGCACCGCCGCTGGCTACCAACGGGTGCACGACTACTGTCAACGCCATGGACCCGCGTCGGTGCTCTTGATTTGTGCCAATGATGGCCAGCAAGAACAGTCCAGCGCAGCGGATATGGCGGAGCGTCTGGGAATCGTGGTGCTGAACAACACCCCGGTGACCAGGATCGACCATTCTGGCCGCTGCCTTGAGACGCCGCTGGGGCGATTTGACTTCGAAACACTGATTGTCGCGCCTGCTCATCTGGCGGATAACGTTGATACCGAGCAAGCCTTGTGTGACCACAAACGCCAGCCATAACGGTATTCGTTAGCAGCCGCCGTCGTATACAAAGTACTAATATGAATAGTGCTGTCGGTAGCCACTGCGCTGACGGTAACAGATAACCGATATTCCTGAGCCTGCGAAGCAGGCCGTACAACCAGGCGTTATGCCTAACTTATCGAGAGGATTCATCTCCATGCGTAAACCAGAACTGGCGGCCGCCATTGCTGAAAAAACAGACCTGAGCAAAGAAAAAGCAACAGAAATCATCACCGTTGTCACCGATCGTATTGCCCAGGCACTTTCCGAAGGCGAGAACGTCAGCCTGATTGGCTTTGGTACCTTTGAAGTACGTCAGCGTGCTGAACGTCAGGGCAAAAACCCGCAAACAGGGGAAGCCATCACCATTGCGGCAGCCAAGGTACCCGCTTTCAAACCCGGTAAAGCCCTGAAAGATTCGGTGCAGTAAGCCGATATGATGGATGCCGCAACGCTGACCCGGCACTGGGTGGAAACATTGGTTGTCGGCGAGGGGTTATGCCCTTTTGCTGCGCCAGTGATGCCAGCACTGCGGATCGATATTTGTGAGCATCCTGACCTTGATCAGGCCACGGCCGAGTTTATGGATTTACTCACCGAAGTGGCCAGGGCAGACAGCGAGACATTGCCAACGGCATTGTTTGTTGTGCCTGGGCTGGTCAAGGAATTTGATGAGTACTGGAACTGGAGTCTGATTTGCGAACAGTTACTGGTACAAATGGGTTACGAAGGCTTGCTACAGTTAGCGACCTTTCACCCTAACTATTGTTTTGATGGTGAGCCGCTGGATGATCCGGGCAACTTCACCAACCGTTCTCCCTTCCCCATGCTGCACATTATCCGCGAGGCGCATATAGAGCAGGCGCTGGCCTCGGTTCCCTTTCCTGAACGTATTCCCGAACGCAACCAGAAGCACCTGCGACGCCTGGGTATTGCCGGTGTGCTGGCGTTGATGCCAGAGCTGGCAAACACGGAAGTATTGTCTGATCAGCCGTCAGCGCAGGGCTGGCGGCCGAAATAACCACCGGGATTTGCCTGGCAAATCCGATTGCCGCCGATCAGGCTGACAGTACGGAAGACTGGCCCATTGATTCCCTGGCTCGCTGGATCACCGTTTCCGTGGCGTCGCGTACCGTCTCTTTGTCAAGACCCAGAGCCTGGAGGATTTTGGTATCCAGTGCTTCTTTCGGGCCATCGCCGTAACCATGAGCGCGTAAACTACGAGTGGTGATATTCAGCAGTCGGGCGTAATGGGCGTGGGCGCCGTTGTAGCGTGAATTATGTTGCTGCCGCAGGGCTGTGACGACCTCATCCGGGAGATGCCACTGATCGATCAGGCAGGCGGCAATCTGTTCACGTGTCAGAGCCAGTACATGACGTTCGATGCAAGAACGGTTGATATGTGGATTGGCTTCAATATAGCGATTGATCAGCGCCAGTTGATGTGGAAAGACATGAGCCAGCAATAAAAAACCGAAGTTGTGCAGTAACCCGGCCAGATTGGCCAGACTGCAGTCCAGCTGCTTGTCTTCTGGACAGCGTCGGGAAAGCTCACTGGCCAGCTCGGCTCCCATGGCTGCTTGTTGCCAGAACGGGGTATAGCCTCTGGGGCCTTCGTGGGGCATATCAATATGACGTCCCAGTGCCAGATGCGAGACCAGTTCAACCCCGAGTACGTGCAGGATGGTCTCTTTGATGGTTGGCTCGGTATCTTTGGATTGATAACAGGGAGAGTGCTTCCAGTTAAGGATTATCTCGTTGATAGCGGGGTTTTGCTGAAGCGTGTGCGCCAGGCTCTCGAGGTTGGCATCCGGGTCGATTCGCAGCTCAATAATACGCCGTACGGTCTCTGGTAACGGTGGCAGGTCGAGAGTGTCCTGCAAGCGTGGTTGAACGCGCAGCAAAGTAAACTGTTGTATTGCGGTGTTGATATCCTCCATGTCCTCGCTGGCTGTTGCGTGGAATGGGTCCTCTTTGGGTGGGGCCGAATAATGCCCCAGCTGCGAGTGGGCGATCAGTGCCCGTACCTGCTCGGCTGGTAGTTGCAATAACGTGTCGTTGGTATCAGAGGGAATATACAGGGAGTTGTTTTCGAGTAACGAGTGATCCACCAGGGTTTCGATCTGGGTCAGCTGTGGTGGAGCCGGAAAATTATCCAATCCCAGTGTGTACTTGAGAGATTGCATCTCATCGGGCAAGAGTGCGGTGCAGCATTGTCGCCCCAGTTGATGTGCCAGCTGTTTCAGGTCCAACAGGCGATTGGCCGGGATCAGCACCTGTATCTTGCTATAGCTATCTTTAAGGAAGATAACGCTGGCCAGATTGCCGGATGGCATGGCACTTTTACTGATCATGGTCGGTCACCTGTAATGTCGTCTCGGGTGGCTTGTACGGAGAGGCCTTGTGCCTTGTGAGCAAGCGGCAAAATTGCCGCGGCCAATCAGTGTGGGTACATACAATATAGATCAGATGAGCGTATTTACTTGGGCTGGATCAGTAACCGCTGATATGTGCCCGCTGGAGCATAAAAAAAGACAATGGCGTGGTACTTAGGGAATCATATTTGAATCAATAAGGGGTAGGTATGGCCCATGAGATGTATTTTTTCAATCTTTATTGATACGACCATTGGATAACTTTGGACAGTTTTGTTAATTGGGTCTCATTTTTGATATGTTTCTGAACAGAATTGATTGGTTGGTATGCTACAGGGTACATCTATTTAATCCTGCACGGCGGCAACCCGCGCCCAGAGTGAGCATCGGACTAAACAGATGTCCCCTACACGGCAGCATAACGCTCGGCATCGCCCAGCCATCGGAGAATCAGGGGCTCGACCCGTTGCGGGTGCTGGTGCCAAAGCTGAGTCGCCATCTCTCGTACCTGGGGTAATAATTCGGCATCACGTTGCAGGTCGGCGACGCGCAGCATTTGCAAGCCGGTCTGGCGCGTGCCAAGCACTTCCCCCGGGCCTCGCAGCATCAGGTCTTGTTCGGCAATATAAAAACCATCCTGGCTTTCTCGCATCACGTGCAGGCGTTGCTTGCTGGTGAACGAGAGTGGCGCCTTGTACAGCAGGACACAGTGACTGGCGACAGAGCCACGGCCAACCCGGCCTCGTAACTGGTGCAGTTGTGCCAGCCCCAGACGTTCCGGGTTTTCAATTACCATCAGACTGGCATTCGGTACATCGACACCGACCTCAATCACCGTTGTCGAGACCAGCAGATCCAGCTGGTGGGCTTTGAAAGCCGCCATAACGGCGGCTTTTTCGGCAGCTTTCATGCGGCCATGCACCAGCCCGATACGTAAATGCGGCAGTTGTGCCGCCAGGTCTTCGGCGGTGTTTTCAGCGGCCTGACATTGCAGCGCCTCACTTTCTTCAATCAGGGTACAGACCCAGTAGGCCTGGGCCTGCTCACGACAGGCATGATCGACTCGCTGAATCACTTCTTCGCGGCGCTGGTCGGATACCACGACGGTGGTAATCGGGCTGCGCCCTGGTGGCAGTTCGTCAATGATGGAGGTATCCAGATCGGCGTAGGCACTCATGGCCAGGGTACGGGGAATGGGAGTGGCAGTCATGATCAACTGGTGTGGTGACAAGCCATCGAGATTCCCCTTGTCTTTCAGTGCCAGGCGCTGGTGGACACCAAAGCGATGCTGCTCATCAACAATCACCAGTGCCAGACGATGAAAATGCACTTCTTCCTGAAACAGCGCGTGCGTACCAACAATCAGCTGGGCCTGGCCAGCGGCAATCGCTTCCAGAGCGGCAACACGTGCCTTGCCCTTGGTTTTTCCGGCCAGCCAGCCACACGGGATACCCAGTGGTTCGAACCAGTCACTCAAGTTCTGGAAATGCTGTTCGGCAAGAATTTCTGTCGGTGCCATCAGGGCGACCTGGAATCCGGCTTCCAGCACGTGGCAGGCTGCCAGCGCCGCTACCAGGGTCTTGCCGGAGCCAACGTCGCCTTGCACCAGCCGTAACATGGGTAATGGCCGGGCCAGATCGGTGATGATCTCGTTGGTTACCCGTTGCTGGGCCGCGGTTGGGGTAAAAGGCAGCTGTGCAAGCAATGCCTGATGGAGGGTCCGGGTTCCCTGAATGGCAGGTGCTCCAGGCTGCTGTGCACTGGCACGCAGGCGTTGCATCGACAGTTGGTGTGCCAACAGCTCTTCCAGAATCAGGCGCTGCTGCGCCGGGTGGTGTGCGTTTGCCATTTCTGCCAGTTCGACTTCCCGGGGAGGGCGGTGCAAAAACAGCAAGGCTTGCTTCAGGGAAGGCAGCCCCCATTGTTGCAGCCAGTCGAGTGGCAACAGGTCATCCAGAGGAATTTCGTTCGCGGCCAGTCGTTCCAGCGCCTGATCCATCAACAGCCGCAGGCGCTGCTGGCTGATGCCTTCGGTGGTTGGGTAAACGGGAGTCAGTTGCGGCTCGGGCAGGTCGTCCAGGCCGTTGTCGAGCAGTTGATACTCCGGGTGATAGAGCTCCAGACCACTGGCTCCACGCCGGGCTTCGCCGTAACAACGTACCAGCGCCCCACGACGAAACTGGTTTTTCTGGGCAGCACTGAAGTGATAAAAACGAATGCTGAGTACGCCGCTGTGGTCAGCAATCTTGACCAGCAAGCTGCGGCGTTTGCCAAACAAGACATCGGCTGAACGCACTTCCCCCTGTACCACGGCAGGTTGTTGATGCTGCAGGTTGCCAATCATCTGGATACGACTGCGATCTTCGTAGCGAAATGGCAAGTGGAACACCAGATCAGCCAGCGAGTGAATATTCAGCCGCTGCAGCTGCTCGCGCAGTTTTGGACCAACGCCTCTAAGCCGGGTCAGATCAAGCTGTTTGTCCATGACGAGACGGGCCTAGCCAATACGGCATTGACGGGCAGTATCCAGTAGCAAGTCGACAGCTTGCCCGCGGGGGAAGCTGGCGCGCCAGGCCAAGGCAACGGTACGGAATGGCTGTGGATTGGTAAACGGGCGAGTGATTACCAGAGTCAGGTCGAGATTGTTAACGGCACTTTCGGGCAATACGGTAATGCCCAGTCCGGAGGCGACCATATGTTTCAGGGTTTCCAGCGAGCTGCCTTCCAGTACGCTGCCCAGGCGGGTGTGGTGCTTGTGGCTCAACACCGGGCAATATTCGAACACCTGGTCGCGAAAGCAATGGCCTTCCCCCAGCATCAGCAGGTCTTCGTCCGCCAGTTGTTCCGGGGCGATGGTCTGTTGGGATTTCCATGGGTGATTCTTGGGTAACACGACCACAAAATTTTCATCATAGAGCGACCGGGTCAGTACATCCGGTTCGTTAAAAGGCAGCGCCACAATAATGGCGTCGAGATCTCCGTCGCGGAGTTGGCGACGTAATACACCGGTGTAGTTTTCTTCCAGGTACAGCGGCATGGTCGGGGCACGCTGGTGAATCTGTGGTACCAGATGAGGAAACAAATATGGCCCAATGGTGAAAATAGCTCCCAGTTTCAGCGGCGAGCTGAGTTGGTCCTTGCCTGAACTGGCCAGTTCCCGAATGGTACGGGCTTCTTCTAACACCCGTTGTGCCTGGGCCACGATACGTTCACCGATCGGTGTGATCGAAACTGCACTTTTGCTACGCTCGAAAATGGCAATATCCAGTTCACCTTCCAGCTTTTTGATGGCGACACTGAGAGTGGGCTGGCTGACAAAACATTTCTCGGCAGCGCGGCCGAAGTGCTTCTCCTGGGCGAGCGTCACAATGTACTTGAGTTCGGTCAGGGTCATAATTGGCTGCCTTCATGGCTATTTTGAGTTTGATTTAGTCTACCTATGGAGTGGGCGGAGTAAAAGCCTGAACGACGGGTCATTTTTCCACCGCTAGCGAGCTGGCTATTGATCTCAGTACGGATAACACAAATAACCGGATTGAGCTGTGATCCGGGTCGCTGGCATTATGCGTGTGATTGAGAGAGCTGGCGCTCGAGAATTTTTTTTCAGATGCCTGCTAATGTGTAAGCAGTGCAGCAAATAAGTTGACCTGTGTCTTAGTACATGGGCGTCAGTAACCGTGGTTGGATCAAGCAGGAGAAGGTGATGGCACGTATTCTGATTGTGGGGGCAGGCGATGTGGGCGGTACCTTGGCCAGGCAATTGGCCCAGCAGCATCAGGTGTGGGGGTTGCGACGCAGCAGTGCAGAGAACAGCACTAACCTGCAATGGATTCAGGCCGATGTAACCAGGCCGGAAACACTGCAGGATTTGCCATCCGGGCTGGATCTGGTGATCTACAGCGTGGCATCGCCATTATTTACCCAGGAAGGCTATCACGACTATTACGTCAATGGTGTGCAGCATGTGCTGGAAGCGTTGGCTCCACAGTCGGTGCGACGGTTTATTTTTGTGTCCAGCTCCAGTGTGTATCACCAGTCCAGGGGTGAGTGGGTAGACGAGACATCGGCCACCGAGCCACGCTCGTTTGCGGGCAAGGAGTTGTTGCAGGCAGAACAGTTACTGCTCAATAGCACAATCGCGACCACCGCGGTACGGTTTACCGGTATCTACGGCCCGGGTCGTAATCGCCTGATTGAGCAAGCCCGCCATGGTGGCCACTGCGACCCTGAGCCGCCAGTGTGGACCAATCGTATTCATCGCGATGATTGTGTGGGGGTATTGACGCTGCTGTGTGAAAAAGCACTGGCCGGAGAGCCGCTGGAGTCGGTGTATCTGGCCACCGATGATGAACCGGCGACGCTATTTGATGTGCTGGAATGGATGAAGGACCGGATTGCCGACGTTGAGCCGGATCACGATGTGCCGGAAGTTTCGCGTCGGGCCAATCGCCGTTGTCGTAACGACCGTATCAAGGCATTGGGCTATGAGTTTCGCTTCCGGAATTACCGCGCAGGTTATGACGTATTATTGGACGAGCTGGGGTATCTCTGAGCAGTCAGGCAAAGGGAGTGACAATCGATCGGGATAGCCTCGCTGGCAGACCAGCAGACTGACACCGGCTCAGGGTTCGGTGTCAGCTTTTCAGGCGCACGATCTTGTTGACACCGGATACGTTACGCAACTTGCGGATCACCCGTGCCAGGTGCTTGCGCCCCTGGATATTGACTTTCAGTTGGGTCACGCTGAGGCGGGCATCACGCTCCTCAACGCTGATTTTGTCGATACTGGCATCGGCGGTATGAATCGCACTGGCAAGATCCACAATCAAGCCGCGGCGGTTTTCCATATACACCTTGAGGTTGACGGTAAACTCGCTGTGGATGTCTTTTTCCCAGCGTAGCGTGACGCATTTTTCCGGGTTGTTACGCAAATCTTCAATATTGCGGCAGGTTTCCGTATGTACCACCAGTCCTTTGCCGGAGCTGACATGGCCGATAATCGGATCGCCGGGAATCGGGCTGCAGCATTTGGCAAAACTGACGACCAGGCCTTCAGTACCACTGATGGACAACGGCTGTTCGGCGCTGGCTTGCAGGTCGATATCGGTATCCCGGTAAGCGGCAAGAAAACGTCGTGCCATTAATGGTGCCATACGATTGCCGGAACCAATTTCCTCGAGCAGATCGTCAAGATGTTCGAGGCCGGTTTCTTTCAGCACCAGATCGATCTGGTCATGGCTGATGTCGTCCAGCGACTTGTCGAGTCCGGCCAGGGCCTTGTTGAGCAAACGTTCGCCCAGTGCGACGGATTCGGATTGCCGTTGGTTTTTCAGATAGCTGCGGATATTGGAACGGGCTTTGCCCGAGACCACAAAGTTGAGCCAGGCCGGGTTGGGCTGGGCATTGGCAGCTGTCACAATTTGTACCGTCTGGCCGCTTTGCAGTTTGGCACTCAAGGGCGACAGTTGTCGGTCGATACGGCAGGCGATGCACTGGTTGCCAACATCGGTATGCACCGCGTAGGCGAAGTCGATGGCGGTAGCGCCAGCGGTCAGTGTGAGAATCTTGCCCTTGGGAGTGAAGACGTAGATTTCATCCGGGAACAGATCCACTTTGACGTGCTCAACAAATTCCAGCGGACTGCCAGCATTTTTCTGTAATTCCAGCAGGTTCTGTACCCACTGATGGGCACGCTGGGAACCGCTGATCTGGTCGCTTTCAGATTTATACAGCCAGTGGGCAGCAATGCCATAGTTGGCCATGGCATCCATTTCTTCCGTACGAATCTGGATTTCAATCGGTACATCGCCAGCGTTGAACAGGGTGGTATGCAGCGATTGGTAACCATTGGCTTTGGGGATGGCGACGTAGTCCTTGAAGCGGCCGGAAATCGGTTTGTAAAGGCCGTGCATCAGGCCAAGAATCCGATAGCAGGTGTCTACTTCGCTGGTGATAATACGGAAGCCATAGACATCCATGATTTCGTCGATGTCTTTTTTCTTCGATCGCGCCATCTTGCTGTAAATGCTGTACAGATGTTTTTCGCGACCAACGACCCGAGCCGAAATATTGTATTCACTCAGACGGTTCCGGATGCTGTTTGATATCTGTGAAATGATTTCGGCATGGCGGCCGCGATGATTCTTGACGGCTTTGCGAATCAGATTCGAGCGCATCGGGTGCATGGCTTCAAAGCACAGGTCTTCCATTTCGACACGAATGCTGTTGAGACCCAGACGATGGGCAATCGGGGAATAGATATCGAGGGTTTCGCGGGCAATACGGCGGCGCTTGTCGGGGCGTAATGATCCAAGGGTGCGCATGTTGTGCAAGCGGTCGGCGAGCTTGACCAGAATGACGCGAATGTCTTTCGCCATGGCCATGGCCATTTTCTGGAAGTTTTCTGCCTGCTGCTGCTGTTTGTCTTCAAAATGAATATGGGTCAGTTTGGAGACACCATCCACCAGGTCCGTGACCACATCACCAAACTGGGTGGCAAGGGCGGGTTTGGGGATGCCGGTATCTTCAATCACATCGTGCAGCATGGCGGCCATCAGGCTCTGGTAATCCAGATGCATGTCGGCGAGGATGCTGGCGACGGCGAGGGGGTGAATAATATAGGGCTCGCCACTGCGCCGACGCTGGCCATCATGGGCCTGCTCGGCGTAGTAGTAAGCTCGGCGCACCTGCTGGACTTGCTGGCGGCTGAGATAATGCGACAGGCGTTCGGACAAGGCATCAATCGTGGGCATTAGGTTCTCCGAAAAATTGATGCATTGGCTTGGGCTCAGTATTGGTCGGCTTTAGCGGCCTCTTCCTGGGCAGCAATCGTCGCAGGGGTAACCAGCTCCGCTGAAATCTCGCGCAGGGCAATAACCGTTGGTTTATCGTTCTCTTCCGGTACTAATGGCTCAAAGCCTTCGACCGCAAGCTGGCGGGCGCGTTTGGTCGCCAGCATTACCAATTCAAAGCGGTTATCAACGTTGGTCAGACAATCTTCAACAGTTACGCGGGCCATAAACATTCCGTCAAGTAAGAAATCGTTAGAACAGAGTATATTAGCGGATTTTGAGCGATATGTAAGCAGTGTATTTCAGCTTTGCGTGTCGCCAAGCAGTAATGACGTCAGAGTATCGGCATGGCGGGCTTGTTGGGCCTCGATGCGATGGCGGCGGGCAATAATAATCGCACGCAGTTCTGCCAGGGTGTTGTCAAATTCGTCGTTGATAATCAGGTAGTCGTATTCGCCATAATGGCTCATTTCTGATCGGGCATCCTGCATGCGGCGATTGATTGTGGCTTCGTTATCCTGGCCACGGCCTTGCAGCCGCTCCCTTAATGCCGCGATTGATGGCGGCGCAATAAAGACCGAGACGGCGTCAGGCATCAAATGCCGCACTTGCTGTGCTCCTTGCCAGTCAATTTCCAGAATCACATCACGGCCAGCAGCCAGCTCGCTTTCCACCCAGCGCTGTGAGGTACCGTAGTAATTATCGAATACCTGGGCATGTTCAAGAAAGGCACCCGCGTCGACCATTTGCTGGAATTCTGCATGGCTGACAAAGTGATAGGCCGTGCCATTTTCTTCGCCTGGGCGGGGAGCACGGGTGGTGTGGGATACCGAGACACCGATATGGGATGTGGTGTTCAGCAGGGCGTTGACCAAGCTGGTTTTACCAGCGCCGGAGGGCGCAGAAAAAATAAACAGAGTACCAATCATGACAGGGAAGTCTTCTTGCGGGTTCGGGGATTCCGGCAGTATATCGAAAATGGAGCCAATTATCGGCCGCTTGCGGTGAATATAACGGACCGGGGCAGTGTGGGCCGCCCCGGCCGGGCCAGAGGTATTATTGCGGACGGGTGCTGGTACAAATGTCCCGATCATCAAAGCGGCGCGCAGCGGCCAGCAGATTCGGGTAGTCGGTCAAGCTGTGCAGCGCTCGAAACAGTGTCCAGTCGACCATGCAAATCAGGCAGATGGTCGGGTAATGCCAGTCATCAAACTGCCCTGCTGCAGCCTGCTGGTCGAGCCAGTGGAGGGAGTCTTCAATACGTTCCCGTTGCAGTTTGAAAATCAGCCGGTCTTCTTCTACGGGCAGCTCAGAACGCTGGCTCATCAGCAGGATGACCATGGAGTCGCTGACTGCATCAATAACACTGATCTGATTGTACTGTGCAAGCGTCAGTTGCGGCTGTTGCAGGCGTTGCTGCAAGTGCTGGTAGATAACGTGGGAGTCAAAAATACGGCTGCCATCGTCTTCCAGTACCGGCATCTTGCGAATGGGCGTAATCGTGGCGAATGCAGCCCGGCCTTCGTCCGTCAGGATGTCGACTGGCTGGAATGTGTAATCAACCCCTTCCAGCTGCATTCTGATACGCCGGGCAAAGGGGGAAGTCTGATTGCCGTGCAAGATGATGGCCATGCCTGTCTCCTTGAAAAATAACGATTAACCAGCAAACACTGTCTTGGTGACATGATGCTACGGATTACGCTGGCAGGCCAGCGGTGGTGACGGTTGCCTGCTTGAACGGCCTGGGAAACCGGTGCCGGCCGTCTGACCAGGTGGTCAGAAGGTGTGATCAAAGCGTCAGAAAGAGTGAGCAAGGTAAATAGAACACGCGTTGCCTGATATGTATCTTTTCACTACAATGCGAATCATTACTATTTTTAATCCTCCCTCATTCTCTTAGCACTAGGGTTTGTCATGCCGGTTTCTTTGGTGGCGCAGAAGCAGTTCGGCGCCCTTTACAAGGATCACCACCCTTGGCTGCTGTTGTTATTACGGCGGCGACTGGGTTGTGACGACGATGCCGCCGATCTGGCCCAGGATGCTTTTATCCGGCTGATGAACCGGCCCCAGACGCTGGAAGGTAATGAAGCCCGAGCGTATCTGACCACGGTGGCAAAAGGGCTGTGTGTCGATTTATGGCGTCGCCGTCAGGTTGAGAACGCCTGGCAAGAGGCGGTGGCAGCCTGGCCGGAAAATGTGACGCCTTCGCTGGAAGAACAAGCACTGGTTATCGAAGCCTTGTGTGAAGTCGATACCATGCTGCGGCAGATGCCAGAAAAAGTGGCCAGGGCATTCCTGCTCTCACGCCTGGAAGGGCTGACCTATCGCGAGATCGGGCAACGCCTGGAGGTTTCTGAGCGCATGGTCAAAAAATATATGGCCAGTGCCATGTACGAATGTGCCTTGCTGGAAATGAACACCATGGAAGCGCAGCCATGACACTGGATCATGATCGCCAGCGCGCCCTGCGTGAGGCCTCGCAATGGTATGCCTGTCTGGAAGATGAGCAGCTGGACCCTGCTGAACAGCAGGCCTGGCAAGCCTGGCTGGATAGCAGTGACGCCAATCGCCAGGCCTGGCGTCATATCGAAAGTGTTGCTGAACGTTTTGATGGCCTGCGTGGTGCCAGTAATGCGCTGCCTGTCAGGGAAACACTGACCGGCTTGCAACAGCAGCGCCAGAGTCGCCGCGGCGCACTAAAGAGTCTGGCTGTGCTGGGAGCCGTGGCTGGAGGTTGCTGGGTTGCCATGCCTTACCAGCACTGGCAGGCAGATGAACGCAGCGCCGTGGGAGAAATCAGGCAGTTGCAATTGGCCGATAACTGCCGGGCCTGGCTGAATACCGACAGCAGTATGAATACGGACTTCCACAATGGCCGGCGACAAATCCTACTGCAACGAGGCGATCTTTTTGTCGAAACCAGTCATGGGTCTGCCGAGTTGCAGTTGGCGACGGCAAACGCCGATGTGCGCTGTCGTGGTGGACGCTTCGCCTTGCGTCGTCGCAACACCGGCGGTGATCTGTTGGCTGTGTTTGAGGGTGCTGTAACACTGCATGGCCGTGATGGCAAAAAACGACACCTGCGAGCAGGGCAGCAATGCCATGTGTACCGGGGGAGTATGTCCGCTCTGGGGCCGGCAGACCCTCGCCATGAATCCTGGATACATCATCTATTGTTGGCCCACGATGAGCCGTTGGCAGAGCTGACGGCAGAACTGGAACGCTATCGCCATGGTTTTATTCATGTTGACCCGGCCGCGGCACGCTTGCGGGTGACGGGTTCCTTCCCGACCCAGGATACCGATATGGCGCTGGATATGCTCAGTGCCAGCTTGCCGGTGCAGGTAGAGTACCCGTTACCCTGGTGGGTCAATATCACTCATAGCTGATAAGAAGATTAATTCTCATTTGTTTATGAGAATGGTTCCCCTTTTTGATGGCTGATTCGATATGTCTGTATAAGTTCCTCAAAAAACAGATCAACAGCCCTGAAAAAGGAGTAATGGATGTTATTTAGAAATTTCCGCCCGCGGGTAGGATGTCATGCACTGCTGCTATCTGCAGCGATGGGATTGGGTGTTGCCGCTCCGGCTGCGGTTGCTCAGGATGCCTCCACGAACCTTAGCCAGTTCTCTATTCCTGCGGGTGATCTTGGTACCGCCATTACGCGTTTTGCGGCGCAAAGCGGTGTATCACTGAGTGTTTCGTCATCCATGCTGGCCAACCGCCAGACCCAAGGCCTGGAAGGCAACTATAGTATCGGACAAGCTCTGAAGCTGTTGCTGGAAGGCACCGGTCTGACAGCCAGCAAGCAAGCCAATGGCAGCTACCTGTTGACTGATACCCCGGTTGCAGCGGCTGTATTGAACGCCGGTGACCCGCTGATGCTGCAAACCATGGTGGTTTCTGCAGCAGGTTTCGAGCAGAAACTCACCGATGCACCAGCCAGTATCTCGGTTGTTGATCAGAAAGAACTGAACAGCCGTCCTTACACAACGCTGCTGGATGTTGTGCGGGAGCTGGAAGGGGTCGACATTGGCGAAACCCGTGACAAAACCGGTCAGGGCACCATCAGCATGCGGGGTATGGGTTCCGATTACACACTGATTCTGGTGGATGGCCGTCGCCAGAATAACCACGGCGATATTTACCCCAACAGCTTTGGTGGTAACCAGTTCAACCACATTCCACCACTGACTGCGATTGAACGGGTCGAAGTGATTCGTGGACCGGCATCCACGCTTTATGGTGCTGATGCACTGGGTGGTGTGATTAACGTTATTACCAAAAAGGTCACTGACGAGTGGACCGGCGGTATCAACTTCAGCCGTACGCTGCAAGAAAACGATGACTTTGGCGATGATACCACCATTGATTTCAACGTTATGGGGCCACTGATCAAAGACAAACTCGGTGTTGCGGTACGTGGTAGCCTCTATGACCGTGAAGCGTCCAACCCGGAATATGATTCCGTTATCGATCCCTACGGTGATACACAAACCCGTTCCCTGGGTTTTGGCGGCGGTGGTAAAACCGTCGATAACACCAACAAATCCCTCGGTTTCCGTTTGAGCTGGACGCCGGATGCCCGTCAAACCGTCGTCTTCGATATCGACACCTCGGAACAGGTGTATGACAACTCAATGAACTCTGACGGCAGCTATCCGCTAGGTACGGTGGACAGTATTGATCGCTTGTGGTCAAGCAGCCCTCGGGCAGGCTACAAAGAAGAGCAGAGCTTTACTCGTGACCAGTGGTCACTGGCTCACGAAGGCGACTGGGACTTCGGTCACAGCAACGTTTCTCTGGCGTATATCGAGACAGCCAACAAAGGCCGTACCTTACCGCTGACAGCCACCGAGCGCGCCCTGCAAACGGAAATCTACGAAGGAACGGGCGATTACGCAGGCTTGAGTGAAGAAGAGCGTATGGAAATCATGGAAGATGAATTCCTGCCTCGTCCTGACCGGGTCATGACCAGTAGCCAGTACACTCTGGATGCCAAACTGGATCTGCCGATTGAAGACCTGGCCGGCGAGCACTTGCTGGTGGTTGGCCTCCAATATATTGACGGCGAACTGGAAGACGGCGTTTTTGGCATGGAAGACGGTGATGAAGGCAGTGGTGCTGTTTCCGATCACGAAATGTACTCCCTGTTTGTCGAAGACAACTGGACTCCCATTACCCCTCTGACCATTACCGCGGGTATCCGTTACGACGACCACTCTCAGTTTGGTAGCAATACCAGCCCGCGCCTTTATGGTGTGTACGATGTACAGCCAGGCTGGACTGTTAAAGGTGGTGTCAGCACCGGTTACAAGACACCTAAAACCACTGACCTGTACGATGGTATTACCGGCTTTGGTGGCCAGGGCACCAGCCCGTTTGTCGGTAACCCGGATCTGGAACCGGAAACCAGCGTCAATACCGAAGTGGCCTTGTACTGGGAATCATTGGTCAAGCGCGATAATGCCAATATCACCGTGTTCCACAACAAGTTTGAAAATAAAATTGTCAGTGGTGACACCGTTTATAGCTGTGCCCAGACAGGTGGCGTGAAACCTTGTGCTAACTTGGGTGCGTATGAAGATATTGGCTACGACAGCTATAGCCAAAAGATCAACATCGACGAAGCTGAAATCAAGGGTGCTGAGCTGGCGGGTCGTTACCAGATTCTGGATGACCTGGCGTTCCGTATGAACTACACCTACACCGACAGCGAGCAAACCAGTGGTTCTGAAAAAGGCCAGCCGTTAACCGATACCGCCAAACACATGGCCAATGCCACGCTGGAATGGCAGGTTGATGAACGCACCAACCTGTTCCTGACCATGGAAAAACGCTCGGATCGCTTCCGTGGGGTGGATGAATACGATCGTCACCTCTACTACAAAAGCTATCAGGTCTTACACCTGGGTGGCTCTATCGCACTCAACGAGTCGGTGACCATTCATGGCCGTATCAACAACCTGCTGGATGAAGACTTTACCAGCTACACCACCGCGTTTGAGGACAACAATAACGACGGTGTATACGACAGTGATGATGATGAAGTTATCTACACGGATGACTACAACAACAAAGACAAGGCCCGTAACTTCTGGGCTGGTGTCAGCATTACTTTCTAAATAGCCTGATTGCACTGCGCGTCCTTCCGGACGCGCAGTTCATAATCCCAACCGGTATTCCTCTTCTCCAGCTTCTCCAGCTTCTCCAGCTTCTCCAGCTTCGAACCCTCCAGACCCCGGTTATTCTGAAGCTGTGTTGTCATCGATAAATCAACCGGCAGCGGTTGTGCCATCAGCAGAAAACCTCCGATTGATTCAATGTTATAATTTGGCCATCAATATTGAGGGGATCATTATGTCGAAAGCATTTGAATTACAGGGGATCGTACATTCCATTGACGAAACCAAAGCCTACGGCCAGAACGGCTTCACCAAGCGGGAATTTGTGGTCAAGCTGACCGGTGATGGCGAGAAACCAGAATACCCGAACTATATCGCACTGGAGCTGATCAAGGATAAATGTGCCTTGATGGACAGTTATAACCCAGGTGATGAAGTGCAGGTCAGTTTCAACCTGTCGGGTCGTTTATGGAGTGCGGCAGGCAAGCCGGAAAAATGTTTTACCAGCCTGCAAGCCTGGCGGGTTGAGCGCATCGGAGATGCGGTGCAGTCAGGTGGCGGCTCTCCGTTTGCCCAGACCATGCCCAATTACGATGATGATGTGCCGTTCTGAGCGATATTGCTGGCGAAGGTTTCAGACACTTCCACTGGCAAGTGCCTGAATACCCACTTGCCGGGTCAGATTCCTGATCCGGCAGGGGTCAGGACTGAATCTGTCATCCTGTTTTCTGGTGGTATTTCAAAGAACCCAATCACCGTACTGCTTCAGCGCGACCAATCAGGCCTTGAGGGCGCATCACCAGCAGACCAATCACGATCGACAGCGAGATGGCATCGCGGAACGGCAGTAGCTCCTGAGGCAAAGAAGCCCGCAAGCTGACCTCCAGAATGCCGAGCAAGAATCCTCCCAGAACGGCACCGTTAAGGCTGCCCAAACCGCCCAGTACAACAGCGGTAAACGCCTTGAGTACCGGTACAAACCCCATCAGTGGATCAACCGAACCGCGTTGTGCCACCCATAAAAAGCCCGACAGCCCAGCCAGCAGGCCTGAAATGGCAAAGGCGCCGATAATCACCCGATCGGCAGAAATTCCCATCAGACGCGTTACCGAAAAATCCTGCGCAGCCGATCGCATCGCCAGCCCCAAGGTTGAGAACCGTAAAAAGCCGACCAGACCAATAAGTGCCACCAGAGAGACGGCAATTGAGATTGCTTGCAATGTACCTATTTGTAACCCGCCCACATTCAATGACTGGGTGAGCCATTCTGGAACCGGGACCGCAATCGGTCGGGGCGAGATAAAGTTCTGGAACACCACATGCAGGATTGAACTGACCGCAAAGGTCGTCAGCAGCATGGTTGTTAACGACGCACCCCGTACGGGACGAAAGGCAATGCGTTCGGTCATCGCCGCTGCCGCCCCGGCGAGCAGACAAGCACTGATGACTGCCAGGCCAAATGGCCAGCCCAATGTGGTGGCGACAAATACCAGCGCGTAGCCAGACAAGGTCATGATTTCGCCGTGGGCAAAATTGATCATTCCCAGTACCGAAAAAACCATCGCCAAGCCCAGCCCCAGCAGCGCATAAACACCACCCAGAGCAATGGCATTGAGGGCCTGTTGTGCAAACACTTCCATTATTGGTGTGCTCCAAAAAAGAGATCTTTAAGGTTGGCGTCGCTCAACATATTAGCGGCGGTGTCGGTGGCGAGGATCTCACCATGGCTCATCACGTAACCGCGGTCGGATACGCGTAAAGCCCGCTCGATATCCTGCTCGACCAGTAGTACAGAAATGCCCCATTGTCGCAGCTCGGCAATAACCTGAAAAATCGTATCGACGATCTTCGGAGCCAGTCCCAGCGACGGTTCATCAAGCAGTAGTATTCTGGGCCTGGACATCAGCGCCCGGGCGATGGCCAGTATTTGCTGCTCACCGCCGGAGAGAGTGCCCGCTCGCTGGTGATAGCGTTCCTTGAGCACCGGAAAGGTGTCGAGCAGGCGTACCTGCTCGGCCGCACGATCCTTGTTGGAAGCACCGCCCAGTCGCAGGTTTTCTGCCACTGTCAGCCCGGAGAACACCCGGCGACCTTCCGGGCTCAAGGTCAGCCCAGCCCGTACCATTTGTTCCGTCGAAAAGCCGGACACATCCTGTCCATCCAGAGATATCTGGCCCGAGCGCTGCACCAACCCCACAATGGCCATCAGCGTTGATGACTTCCCTGCCCCGTTTGGCCCGATCAGCGTGACGATTTCCCCGGCGTTGACTGTCAGGTCAAGCTGGCGAACGGCTCTGATGCCACTGTAGTTGACGTCCAGCCCGCGCACCTCGAGCGCGGGCTGTGTGTGTCTTTGGGTCGGGGCTTCCATTTATTTGCTCCGTGGCAGAATGGCGGCGTCAATCACACGGGTATCCAGATGGATCACGGCACCGTCTGATACCTGGTTGATCGAAACCGATCGTGCAGGAACCCGTTCGCGACCGGCATAGCTGATCTTGCCGGTTACTACGTCGAGACCATCAATGGCATCAATGGCATCGCGCAAGGCACGTCCATCAAGACTGCCAGCTGCAATAGCCGCTGCTTCGATAACCTGAATCATGTCGTAACCGGTGGCGGCAAAACTGTTGCTTAACTTTTTGCCGTAAAAGGCCTCGTATTGGTCAAAGAAATCACCCAACCGGGTTCCTGGTGTTGGATAACCCGCATTGGTGAACACCACGCCTTCGGAAATCGTGCCCAGTGATACCGTGGTGGGAGAGTCAATGCCATCACTGCCGTATACGGCTGAGGTAACACCAGCGGAACGCAACTGGCGCAAAAAGGCCGGAAAGTCAGGTTCATAGGCCGACGTCATGACCACATCTGGCTGTGGATCGAGGTTGGTAATGTGGGTTACTTCGGCGGAAAAGTCTTGCTGACCCAAGGAGTAAGTCCCTTTGCCGACGACCTTGCCGCCCTGTTTTTCGAAAACTTCACCAAAATACAGCGGCAGGTTACCGGTGTAGGTAGTTTCTGGAGAAACCAGCAAATAGGCGGTTTCCAACTCTTGCTCGTGGGCGTACTGGGCCAGCGTTGCGCCCTGAACAATGTCGGCGGCGTAGTTGACGAAGTAGAACTCACCGATGGCCTGGGTCAGGCTGGCGTTGGTTGCACAGGTCGAAAACGATGGGATACCGGCATCCTGGGCAATCAGGCCACCGGCAATGGCCGGATCATCGTCGCAAGGCAGGACAATGACGTTGGCGCCGTCATCGATCATTTCCTGCACGACCACGGATGTTTGTACCGTGTCGGAACGTACATCGTGGATGATGGCTTCAACTTTATAGGGGCCATTGCTGGCGTTGATGTCGGCAATGGCAATCTTGGCGCCTTCAACGGTCGGCGTGTCGTAAGGAGCAAGATAGCCGGTCAGAGAAACGGCGAATCCGATCTTCAACGTGTCCTGGGCAAATGCGGGTGCCGCTGTCATGGAGACGGCAAGCGAGAGGGCAAAATGGCGGATCATCTGAGACTGTTTCATCTGCTTTTCCTTTCTGTTATGCGAGGTTGTGGGTTTATTCGGACAGGGTGGATTGACCTTCGCCGAAGTACGCCGCAGCGACTTCGGGGTTTTCTCTAATGTGTTCCGGCGAGGCGAGCGCGATCAGTTTTCCCTCATTGAGTACTGCGACCCGGTTGGACAGGCGCAAAATCATGGGCAGGTCATGATCGACCAGTAGAATCCCCAGACCATTCTCATCACGCAGTGACATGATCAGTGCGGCCAGATCATCTGTTTCGGTACTGTTCATACCCGCCGCAGGCTCATCGAGCAGCAGAAAGTCCGGGCAAATAGCCAAGGCTCTGGCAATTTCAAGACGACGCTGCTGGCCATAAGACAGCGTGCTGGCTGTGCGCAGCGCCATGCCATCAAGACCCACCCGTGTCAGGATGTCTGCGACCGTTGGACTGTTGGCCGGGCCGGGAACCGATACCATGGCTGCGGAGACGTTCTCTGCAACACTGAGGCGAGCGAACAGGCGAATGTTCTGGAAGGTGCGGGCTACCCCGTTATGAGCATAGGCAACCGGATTGCCCTGTGCCATTTGGGTGTCATGTACCCATACTTCGCCCTCATCAAACCGCTGGATACCGGAGGCACAGGACAGAAAGGTCGACTTGCCGGAGCCATTCGGGCCAATCAGGCCCAGAATCTCACCCTGCTGAAGATCAATAGAGACGGCATCCAGTGCTGTTACGCCACCGTAACGCTTGGTCAGTGACTGGACCCGGATTGATTTGGGTGTCTGACTGGCTGTGGGACGAGGCGTGTTGATAACGGAGCGTTTGTAGACTCGTGGCTTGATGTCAAACGGCAGAAAATCATCCAGCTCCTTCAGGCCAAAGATACCTTCGGGGCGACGGTAGAGCGTCAGGATCAAGGCGACACTGATACCGATCGTTGTCAGGCCAAATAGCGCCGGAATCTGGATCGGCCCCAGACTGAAACCTGGCTCAGCCTGACGGAGCACTTCAGTAATCATGGTGATCACGGCAACGCCGACCACGGCACCGGCAGTACTGGAGGCACCACCAACGATCAACATGGCCAGCAAGGAAAAGGTCAGCGTGAAATAAAATTCCTTGGGAGAGAATACCCCCAGGTGCAGCGCAAACATGGCTCCGCCAAGCGCGGTGAAGGCGATGGATAAACAGAACACAATGGTGCGGTTGCGCTTGATCGAGATACCGGATGCCGCCGCCGCTGCTTCGTCTTCCCGGACTGCCCGGGCAGCCAGGCCCCAGCGACTGTGCTTGAACCAGTCGGCAACAAAAATGGTGATGATGGCTCCGATGGCCGCGGATATCGGGCTGACAAGTTTCGGAATACCATAGAGCGCTTGTGCTCCCCGGGTGAATGTTGTGCCGCCAACCAGCAGGCTATGGGCAACAATCAGCAAGCCGAGAGTGGCGATGGTGGCCGAAGCACCGTTCAAGCGCGAGATCGCCAGACCGATACCTGCACCAATCAGCCCAACCACGAATACAGTGATCACGATACCCAGCAGTGGCGGGGCGCTGAAAGTACTCAGAAAATCCGGCAAATTGGGCAGCAAGGCACTCTTGCGTGCCGCTGGCATGACCAGAATCGCGGTCAGATACGCGGCAATGGCCATAAAAGCCGGATGGCCAAAGCTGACAATTCCGGTGTTGCCGACGTAAATACCCAGAGCCACCACCAGTACAACCAGAATAAAGAAGTAGCTCACCGTATTGTTCATGGCGGTACTGCCAAACACCGTTGCTGTGGTGGCGATGGCCAGCAGGATCAGGGCCAGCGTAATATTGCCCAGTCTCATGAGAGCACCTCCATCGCTTCATCGAGGCGGAAGGCCTTGCGCAGTGCGGTGAGTAAATCAATGGCTCCGCGGTTGTCGGAGTGGACACAAATCGACTCTGCGTCGACGCGCACAGTGGCACCGTTGACCGCTGTGGTATAGCCGCTGGCGATGGCCTGACGGGCCCGGGCGGCGGCTTGTGTTGCATCGAGGGAACCCGGGTCTGTAACGATGAGCAGATGACCATGCTCGTTGTAGTCCAGATCGGCATAGAACTCACCAACAAAGGTGACTCCCTTGGCCTTATAGGTCGTTTCCTGGCAGGTGCCGCCCAAACCCAGCACCGGCAAGTTGAATGCCAGTGCCGCATCGGCAATGGCTTCTGCAATGCGGTGATCGCGGCAGGCCATGCCGTATAAGGCGCCGTGCGGTTTGATATGGGAGAGGGTGACACCGCGTCCGCGCAGCATGCCGTCCAGCGCACCAACCTGATACTTGATCATGGTGAGCAGCTCAGCCGGTGCAATCTTCATTTCTCGGCGGCCAAAGCCTTGCAGGTCTGGCAGTGACGGGTGTGCGCCGATTTGCTTGCCGTGCTCAATCGCCATATCGACGGTTTGCTGCATGATGACCGGGTCCGATGCATGAAAACCACAGGCAATATTGGCCTGATCGATCAGGGGCATGATCGCCTCATCATTGGCGAGGCGGTATTTGCCGAAGCCCTCGCCCATGTCGCAGTTGATCAGTGGCCGCATCGTTAATGTCTCCTAAACTCAGTGAAGTGTGTTCAGGAGGTATTAGGGTTGACGGCAGGTGATTAATCAATTTTATTATACTTCCAAACTTGTATGAGAAAAATTTATGTCTATAACGCTACGTCAACTCCGGTATTTCGTCAGCGCAGCGGAGTCGGGCATGATGTCGTCGGCAGCGTCGATGTGTAATGTGACGCAATCGGCCATTACGCTGTCGATCAAATCCCTTGAGGAGCAGATCGGTTTTGACCTGTTCGAGCGCACCGCCCACGGCGTGAATCTCAGCTTTGAAGGACAGCGTTTTTTAGGCAAAGCCCGCGAAATTCTCTCGCTGGTCTCCAATGCAGCGATTTCCAGCGTTGAATCAGAAGCCAGCAAACACAGTGGCTCGATTACGGTGGGGGCCACCGATACGGTGATGGGTTATTTTCTGATGCCGCATCTGGCACGTTTCAAATCACGGTTTCCACATATCGACGTTAATATCATCGAGATGGGACGGCAGCAGATTGAGGATGCCCTGATCGCCGGTACGCTCGATATTGCCGTTATGCTGGTGTCCAATTTGCAGCGACAGGATGAGCTGGCGGCGTCCGTTTTGCGCCCGTCACAGCGGCGTTTGTGGCTGCCGTCACGTCATCCATTGCTGTTGAAGCAGTCCATTACACTGGCCGATGTTGCCAAAGAGCCAATGGTGATGTTGACAGTAGACGAAGCGGAAGAAAGCGCCTTGAACTATTGGAGTCATCTGCCCCAGGAACCTCGCATCGTATTACGCAGCGCCAACGTCGAAGCCATTCGCACGGCGGTCGCCAGCGGTCTGGGCGTGACTATCCTGTCAGATATGGTGTTCCGGACCTGGTCGCTGGAAGGGGACCGGATCGAAGCCCGGGATCTCGCCACCCGGGTGCCACCGATGGATATCGGCTTGTCCTGGCGGCTGGGGGCCACGCTGTCGCCCAGTGCCCAGGAGTTTCAGAGCTTTATCAAGGCGGCCTCGGTAGGCATCGTCAAATAAGGCTTTATCCTGGTATAAGTTTTTTAAATACCAGGGGCTAAGTATTTGAAAATTGCAAGTTCGCCGCGAGCGTCGTTCTATTGGGGAACGACAACCGATGGAGAACTTCTCATGACTCAGTACAAAACCTACAAGCCTGAAGGCATTTCCGATCCTTATGGCACTTACGTACACGGTATCGAGCCGCCGGTCGGTTCACGTATGGTTTTCGTTTCAGGACAAATCCCCGTTGCCTTCGATGGCACCGTGCCTGAGACAATGGAAGGTCAGGCAACGGTTTGCTGGCAAAACATCGAAGCGACTCTCAAGGCCGCAGGTCTTGGTATCGAGAATATTGTACGGACTACCCAATATCTGACGGATGCCTCTATGTACCCGGAAGCCAATGCCGTACGCGCCAAGATGCTCGGCACTCATCGCACGGCTTCGGTTTCTATTACGGTTCCGGCTCTGATTGAACCTACCTGGTTGATCGAAATTGACGCCATTGCTGCCGCACCGGCTGAATAACAGGATTAATCATATGCTGGCCATTAATGCTTTTGGTGAACGCCAATTCACCTTCGATTTTGCCAACACGGCACTGCTTATCGTGGATATGCAGCGCGACTTTATTGAAGACGGTGGCGCTTGTGGTGCTGGCGGTGCTGACGTAAAACCGCTGCAAGCCGTTATTCCCCATGTGCAATCCATGTTGCAGCTGTTCCGTGAAAAGGGAGCTCCTGTCGTTCATACACGGTATGGATTCAAACCCGATATGTCGGATCTGCCAGAGCCTGTCCGGTTACAAAGCAAGGAAGCGGGTGGAGAGTATGGTACCGCGGGTCCTTTGGGACGCATTCTGACGCAAGGCGAACCCGGTTTTCAGATTGTTCCTGAACTGAAGCCTCGGCCAGGTGAAACGATCATTGATAAATCCACTTTTGGTGCTTTCACTTACACCGAGCTGGATTCTATCTTGCGTAGCAAAGGGGTAACGCACGTTATCATCTGTGGCGTGACGACACAGTGCTGCGTTGAAGGCACTTTGCGGGAAGCGGTTGATCGCGGCTATTTTGTTCTGACTCTGGCTGACAGTTGTGGTGCTTTCGAAGAGAGCTTGCAGCGTGGGACATTGACCACGATTCAGAGTGAAGGCCATTTGTTTGGCTGGATCGCCAATAGCACCGACGTATTGGCTGCTGTCTGATTTTTAATCAGGCTCTTCCTGGGCTGGCATGATGCCGGGGAAGGCTGATCCTGATTGCCTGGTGTCGGGTTGAAAACCCGGCCCAGGCATTTTTACTTCTTTGTTTCTCTCTTGTTTCTCTCTTGTTTCTCTCTTGTGTCTGGGCTTCTGTGTTGCCGCGTTTCAGGTGTGCAGGCATCAGGATAAACCCCGTTACTGTCGCTCCCGCCGACTCATGCCCGCTTTGGCTCATCTCATCTCATCCTAATGCCGATGCAGTGGCGTATTCATCATTGTGATACGATTTTTGGTCGCTCCAGTCTGCTGTGAAATCTGACGATTTTATTCAGGGAGCGCGGCTTATTGAATAATGGGTTCATTTCAAAACAATCAGGGAAGAAAGATCATGTTTTACATGCTGAGTACGCTGACCGCCGTTGTGACCGGATTGCTGTTTCTGATATCGCTGGGGGCACCGGAACTGCTGCTGTGGTTGATGGGGGTCAGTGAGTCGGAGTCTGCTGCTTTTGTCGCTCGCCGTATGGCCATGGTGTTTCTGGGTTTGACGCTGATTTGCTGGTTAAACCGGGATTGCCGTTCCGCCGATGTACATAAAGCGATCGCTATGGGGCTGCTGGTGATGCTGTTGGGGCTGGCGGCTTTGGGACTGTTTGAATTATTACGCGGCTATGCCGGCTATGGCATCTTGCTGGCAGTAGTTACCGAACTGTTGCTGGGGATTGCCTGGGGTCGGGTTTGTCTGCTGGCACACAGAAGCCGGCTGGGCGTATTTTGAGTAACAACAATAAGTAAAAAAGCAGGGAGGTCATGCGAGGAGGGTTACCCGAGACAATTGGGTAGCCATCTGGCCCCCATAACGTCTTCGAATAAAATGAAGCAAAAAAGTGATCAGACCCAGGCCAAATGCCGGCGACTTATTCTTGTGCCGGTGGTGCCTGAATACTGTCTTGGTGCGGTACGGCTGATTTCTGCTTAGTGGCTGGAAATCATTTTGTGGGATTTGAAGTGGAATGCATGTTTGATGCTGGTGATCAGATCGCTGCACAGTGCAGAGATATAGTCAGAACGCATTTGTTTGGCAGCAGCGATATGCATATCGATTTCTTCTTTGCTGCAGATGTTAGCGGCTTGGTCTTGGTTGTTCATAATAGAACTCCTTGGTTTTGTCTGATTGGGTTGTGCCTTGAAAGTAAGACCATAGTAGTAGCTTCCTGGTGGCTAAAAAAGCGAGGCTTTCTAACCAAAAAGATGAAAAAAACTAATCATTTGTGTTGAATGTAATTTTTCCTGTTGCAGCACAGATGCTTGTTTATTGTATAAAAGTCCTTTTAAAACAGTAGCTTGATGTCAATTTTCTGTTTTTTGTACGCTGTTTCAGCATCAGTTTTTCTCCTGAAAAGCGTGAATAATATTTAGCTTGTTGACGCTTTTGTGACATCGCCAGCAAATTATGGCTTGCAGCAAGTGGCAAGACTCTGGCCATGCCATGGTTTTGTCTTGCTTGCTTTTCTGTTTTGTTTTTCCTGCTGCTATCCAATGGCTGCCTTAGCCTTGCCTTAAGAGTGGAATTGTGAATTTTCACGCACCAGTCTGGATCTTTGTGCATTATTTTAATGCACAAATAATATTCTATCGGCCGTTAGTCTTGTAAGTGGTCTTTGTATAGCTCTTTAGGGTCTGTCCGCTTTTCTTTTAATTTCTCTTGGCGTTTAAAACCTGTCGTTCTGGTCAAACCAGCTTTGTATTGTCCACTTGGTTGATAGCTTGCCTGTGGTTATTGGTTTTGGCTTATAGCGATAGAACATCGAATCAGGCCGTTTCTGAAATTCAGTGTCACTTTTTTGTGCGTCGTAAGACGTTGTTTTTAAAGAATTTAATTTTTTGGTATGGCGCAATCACGACAATCTGGAGCCATCAGGCGCTGAAGCGGAACGGCCTGTGCTGAAGCTAATGAATGAACCGGAGGATGTGTGATGGCGAATAACTGGTCTGAAGTAATCAGCCAAGCCACGGTGCTGAGGCGTCAATTGCACCAGCAGCCGGAGTTGAGTTGGGAAGAAGAGCACACCGCCCGGGTGGTGCGTCAACGACTGGATGATTTAGGTATCCGTTGGCGTGCCTGTGCCCGTACTGGCACCGTCGCCTGGCTGGGTGGATCGGCAGCACCTGCTTCAGATACCCCTCATTTTGCCTTGCGTGGCGATATGGATGCCTTGCCTATTCAGGAGCAAACCAGCGTCGCCTGGCGCTCACGCCAGGATGGCTGCATGCATGCGTGTGGTCACGATGGCCACAGTGCGACCTTGCTGGCAACAGCCCACTGGCTGAAGCTCCACGAAGCGGCTTTGCCAGCTCCGGTAACGCTGGTGTTCCAACCGGCAGAAGAAGGTGGCCATGGGGCCAGGGCGATGATCGACGACGGCGCGCTGGAAGGTGTCGACGCCATTTTTGGCTGGCACAACTGGCCCGCCATCCCGTTTGGTCACATGGCCTGCCCGAATGGCATTGTGATGTGTGGTAACGGCACTTTCCAGATTCGGGTCAGTGGCCGTGGTGGTCATGCCAGCCAGCCGGAACAGTGCCGCGACCCGGTACTGGCTGCCAGTGCCCTGGTGGTGGCATTGCAGCAGATTGTCAGTCGGCGTCTGGCGCCACAGCAGGCCGCGGTGGTCAGCGTGACATCGATTGACGCCATCAGTGCGCCAACCGTCATCGCCCAGAACGCGGTGATCTCCGGCAGTATCCGGGTACCCGACAGCGCTACCCGCTTGCAGGTGAATGCCCTGATCGATGAAATCTGCCAACACACCGCCGCCGGTTACGGGGTGACCGCAGAAGTGGATCATCAACCCCGTTACGAGGCGACGATCAACCATCCGGAACAAGCGCGGCTGATGCGCCAGGGGTGGGAGCAGCTGTTTGGTGCCCGGATGCTGGAGCACGGTGTGCGCTTGCCCATCATGGCATCGGAAGACTTCAGTTATTACCTCAACGAGATACCCGGTGCGTTTGCGCTGGTCGGCTCCGATGACGGCTCGGCACCTGCCTGGCCCTGTCACAGCCCCCATTACGATTTTAACGATCGCCTGATTGAACAGGTGACCCGTTTGTATGCCCAGTTGGTGCATGCCCCCCAACCCTGAGCAACCCGGCATATTCAACCGGTATAGCCAGATTCGTTTGATGAAGGAGTAATTAATGAGCATTTTTGCGCAACGTGAGTCGGATATTCGTGCCTACTGTCGTGTTTATCCCGTGGTGTTCGATAAAGCCTCCAATGCCCGTCAGATTGATGAGCAGGGCAATGAATACATCGATTTTTTTGCCGGGGCTGGCGTACTGAATTTTGGCCACAACAATGAACGCATGAAAGCGGCGGTGATTGATTACATTCAGCAGGATGGCGTGCTGCACAGTCTGGATATGCACACCACCGCCAAGCGCCGTTATATGGAAACGTTCGAGAGCGTGATTCTGGCGCCACGTTCCATGGATCACCGCATGCAGTTTATGGGGCCAACCGGCACCAATGCGGTAGAGGCCGCCCTCAAGCTGGCGCGCCGGGTAACTGGTCGTCGTCAGGTGGTGGCGTTTTCGAAAGGCTTTCATGGCATGACCCTGGGGGCACTGGCCTGCACCGCCAACAACTACTTCCGGGGGGCTGCCGGGGTTGCGCTGGATAACGTCAGCCACCAACCCTTTGCCGCCATGGCCACCCTCGATTTGTTACGGGAACAATACGCCGATGCCTCCAGCGGCATTGAGCCACCGGCGGCCTTTATCGTCGAAACCATTCAGGCGGAAGGGGGCGTGAACGTCGCCAGCCAGGAGTGGCTGCAAGCGCTGCAATCCCTTGCTCATGACCATGGCTCGCTGCTGATTGTGGATGAAATCCAGGTGGGGTGTGGCCGCACCGGTTCGTTCTTCAGCTTTGATGGCACCGGTATCGATCCAGACATCATCTGCCTGGCCAAAGGCATTGGCGGCATGGGCACGCCGATGGCCATGAACCTGGTCAAACCGGAACACGACAAACACTGGTCGCCGGGTGAGCATACCGGCACCTTTCGTGGCCAGAACCTGTCATTTGTGGCTGGTGTCGAGGCGCTGAACTACTTCCGCGACAGCGAACTGATGGATCAGGTTGCCCGCTACACCGATATCGTACACGAGGCTCTGGCACCGCTGGCGCGCAAATACCCACAGGTAGCGATTCGGGGCAAAGGCCTGATCGTTGCGCTGGATGTGGCCGATAGCGACCACGCCAAAGCCATTGTGGCGGAATGTTTCGACAACGGCTTGCTGATTGCCAGTTGTGGCACCGGCGGCCGGGTTCTGAAACTGATTCCGCCATTAACCATCCCTGAAAGTGATCTGAAGGCAGGACTGACGGTGCTGGTCCGTGCCACCGACAACGCACTGGAGGCCGCCCAATGAGACAACGTGATGATATGACTTTTCCGCACGAGGAATACGTACGTCGCATGAATGACCTGCGCCAGCGTATTGCGTACCGGCGACTGGATGCCGTGGTGATTTCCGACCCGGAAAACATCATGTACCTGACCGACTACCAGACCACTGGCTACAGCTTTTTCCAGGCGCTGGTTGTGCCGCTGGAAGGCGAGCCCTTTATGATCACACGGGCGATGGAAGAATCCAATGTGATCCATCGTACCTGGGTGGAAGTCACCCGCCCGTACCCGGACACGGGTGATGCCATTCAGATGCTGGTGGATGCCCTGACGGAGTTTGGTCTGGCCAACAAGCGTATTGGTTACGAACGTAACTCCTATTTTTTCCCGGCCTACCATCAGGACTTTATCCACACTCGTATGCGTAATGCCAAGCTGCTGGACTGCTTTGGTATCGTCGAGCAGGGCCGGATTCGTAAATCGGTGCACGAAATCGAGATCATGAAGCGGGCGGCCATCGCCACCGAAGCCGGTATGACGGCGGGTATCGAAGCCTGTATGGCGGGAGCCAGCGAAAACGAAATTGGTGCTGCCATCAGTGCTGGCATGTTCCGCGCCGGAGGAGAAACCCCGGCGGTGATGCCATACGTTACTTCTGGCCCGCGCTCAATGATTGGCCATGCGACCTGGGAAGGCCGGGTAGTGCAGCCCAACGAACATATTTTTCTGGAAGTCGGCGGCTGCTATCGGCGTTACCACACCGCCATGATGCGTACGGTCGTACTTGGCGAACTGAGCGATTCGATGTACAAAGCCCAGGAAAAAATGAAGCAGGCGTTAGACGCGGTACATGAGTTTGTCCAGCCCGGCATGACGGTATCCGATGCGGACAATATGATCCGCAATATTATTTCCGATAACGACGTGGGCGCCCGATTGGCGACCCGCTCCGGTTACTCGATCGGTATTGCCTTCCCGCCAAGCTGGGATGAAGGCTACATTGTCAGCCTCAACCAGGGCGACTCTGCGATTCTGGAAGAAGGCATGACCTTCCATATTATTCCGTGGATGTGGGGCGTTGATGGCGATAAAACCTGCGGCATCTCCGACACCATTTATATAACCGATCAGGGCTGTCAGTCCTTTTTCGATATGGATCGGAATTTTGTCGTCAAGCCGGAAACCAGCAGTAACCTGGTGGATCTGGGTGCCGTGAACCGCAAACCCGAGCTGGCCGCAACCGACAAACCGGCGCCGAAAAAGAAAACCGCCGACGCCTGAACCGACCTTGAACCAACCGGGCTGCCGTGTCTGATACCGACAACGGCCGCCTCAGGAGATTGTATGCTGACAGTCACAAACCCGACCACCGGGATGGTGCTGGAAACTTATGCCACCCATACCCCGGATGAGATGAACCAGCGCATCGAGCTGGTGGCCAGTGCGTATCACGATTGGGGCAGTGCCCGACAGAGCCTGCGCAGCAAGGTCATGCTGGGCGTGGCGGCCAAGCTGCGCGAGCGTAAGCAGGCGTTGGCCGAAATGATGGCGCTGGAAATGGGCAAGCCGATTCTGGAAGGGGTGGCCGAGGTCGAAAAAGCCGCCTGGTGTACCGAACACTATGCGGAGCAGGCCGAAACCTACCTCAACAGTGAATCGATTGAGTCGGATGCGACACAAAGTTATGTCACCTATCAGCCGCTGGGAGCGGTGTTGGGGATTCTGCCCTGGAATGCTCCGTTGTGGCTGGCTTTTCGTTTTTTGGCTCCGGCGCTGATGGCCGGTAACACCTGTGTTATGAAACACGACCCGAACGTACAAGGTTGTGCCCGACTGATCGAAACCATTTTTGACGACGTTTGTGCGGTGAACAAGGTGCCTGCGCATATTATGGTGAACCTGACCTTGGCCACCGAACAGATCGAGACAGCGATTCGTCACCCGGCAATTCAGGCGGTGTCCTTTACCGGCTCCAGTGCCGCCGGTGCCCAGGTTGCCAGCATTGCCGCCGCGGAAATCAAACCGGCGGTGCTTGAGCTGGGCGGCTCCGATCCTTGTATCGTGATGGCTGATGCTGATCTCGACAAGGCGGCCGATATTGTGGTGCTGTCGCGTATGATTAATGCTGGCCAGTCTTGTATTGCCGCCAAACGGATACTGGTCGAAGCACCGATATACGATGAATTTATCGACAAGCTCGCCAGCCGGATGGACAAGCTGGTGATTGGCGATCCATTGCTGGACGATACCCAGGTTGGCCCGATCGCCCGGCAGAATTTGCTAACCAATCTGCATCGCCAGGTCAGCGATACTATCAATGCGGGTGCCCGTTGCCTGTTGGGTGGCGAGCCGCTTAATCGCCCCGGTTTCTATTATCCGCCAACATTGCTGGTGGATGTGCAGCCGGGCATGGTGGCGTTTGAAGAAGAAACCTTTGGGCCGGTGATGGCGGTGATGAAGGTCGACGATTTTGAACACGCCATCAAGATTGCCAATGCAACAGACTACGGCCTGGGAGCCAGTATCTGGACCAACACCCCGCGTCAGAAACGTCAGGCCATCTTGCGTTTGCAAGCCGGGCAGGTGGCGATCAACGGAATTGTTAAAACCGACCCACGGCTGCCCTCCGGTGGCATCAAGAAGTCCGGTTATGGCCGCGAGTTGGGGCCACATGGCATCCGGGAATTCACCAATGCCAAGCAAGTCTGGATTGGCTGAGGGGTTTTGTTAGCGAGTTGTTGATAGTGCCCGGCACCTCTCTCCATATATTGCTCGACCTCAAACCGGCTCTTGACCCTGTCTCGAGCCGGTTTTTGATGGCACTCAATGGGTTATCCGCCGTTTAAGCATGGTAACGGCGTCCTGTTTCTGGCTGAATGGCGGCTTATCAGATATGCCCAGCGGTTTTGGGTATGTTGGTCCGACGGGTTATGCAGGAGTGAACGGGTGTCTTATATTGACGACTCGCTGTCTAAAGGCGAAACCATCTATCGAGTGTTCGAATTTCACTGGATCATCCGGTTCTTTCTGGTGCTGCATGTGATTCTGTGCGTTACCCTTATCTGGATTCCGGTGGCCTTGTATTACTGGTTGACCTGGCGCTGTACCGAGCAGGGTGTCACCAACAAACGAGTGATTCACAAGAGCGGCATTATTGCCCGCAAAACCGATGAAATGAAACTCGAGGCCATTGAAGCCATTGAGATCAATCAAGGTATCTGGGGACGTATCCTGGGGTTCGGCACGTTAACGATCTACGGGCGTGGCGATGGGGATGTCGTGATGAAATGGATGGCTCGGCCCGTGCAGGCCAAGCGTGATATTGAAAGTGCCGATTACCCGGTCTCTGCCACCGAGTCAGACTGACCGGGTGTTACTCCGGCATGGTGTGTGGCACGGTGGTTTGCGGGGCTGCATGCGCCGCCTCTGAATGAGGCATCGTCATGGGCTGCGAGCTGAACCGGTTCAGGGTGATCGGCTCGTTGGCCAGATCAAAAAATACCGAACTCATGATGTTGTGATTGTTGTTTACCCAGTTTTCATGTTGATGGGTATTAAGGGAAATCGCGACCTGATTGACGCCGTCTTGCAACAGGCTGGCCGGGATATGGATATCCGGGCCATAGAGTCGTTGCACTTTATGGGTATTCACAAAAACGTGGGCATGGCCTTGCAAGATCCCCTCGGCATTTTGATAACCGGCGGTGGTGACCATGTCTGGAGCGCCAAGCTCATAATGTTTGACCTTGACGTGTACGTTGACGCCATCCATCGCGTCCCGGAACACCTGGATTTCTATTTGCGGAACCGGTGCATCTGCCAGAATATTGCGGCTGGCATGCATGTGCATCTCTTTTGCGGCATGGGCCGAGCCGGTCAGACCCAACAGCAGCGCTGCCAGCAGTAAGCGTTTGTGGTTGCGATTCACCGTCGATCACCTGTTATGCAAATCATTTATGAGGCAGGCCAGCAGTCCCCGCAATACGGCGTCATGCCAGCCCTGCGGATTTCATCATTATCGGCCGGGAGGCAGGTCCGTTGGCAGGTCGGTGCTGCTGCTGGTGCAACTGGCCACGGCATTGTCGTGCAATTCGCCTGCATATTGTGGGCCGAGAATATAGGGGAAGGCCGCTTTGATGGTGCCTTCGTCGTCCATGGTAATCGTGATGTGGTAGTGGTAACCGTGCTCGTCATCGGTATGGCCGTTGTGCTGGTCGAGATATTCCCCGCCCTGGTCCGTCAACGAACTGTCCCAATAATAGTCTTCAAAATAGAAGCCGTTGACGGCAACAAATTCGTTGTCTGATAGCGAGGTGACGACGTCATCAAAGTCCGGGCCGGGGTAATCAACGTCAACCGTGCCTTGTGTGGTGTCGTACTGATCGACCAGGACGCAACTGCGAGCGCCATCGGAGCAACCCGTGTTGGCATCGTCATAGTCGCGGGTGACCCAACTGCTGACTGCCAGCACGCCATCGTCTTCCCAAGGGCCATAAATGGGATAACCATCGGCGGCATAACCCCAGATGGGGGAGTGGCCGCTGCCATCATCACCCAACAGCTCAGCCAGGCAGGAAGAATACAGATGGTGGTGATAATCGGTGCCCGCGGCATGGCCGCCACACATATCAATGTCATACACTTCGGCTTCTGGTGCCAGGTTGGACCAGACACCTTCTTCGTTGTAGGTAAAGCCATCTTCCCAGTTAAAAATGGAAGCGCCGTTGACCATGATGCCGATCTTGTCGAGGCCGCTGTCGCATTCTTCCGTGGCGGCGGATGGCTCGACGGGCACATAGACGGTGCGTTCATCCTGGGTGGGACATTCCGGTCCTGGGGGCCAGTAGCCAAAGCCGTAATCCATGGAACAGTTGTCGTTGCTGTCGTAGCCGATGTCTTCACCAAAGGCGATAACGTCGCCGACGGCAACGGTTGGTTCTCCGGTAACAAAGTCAGTGTCGGCCTTGGGACGGCTGTTCAGTGTGTCGAGGATGTCCTGCGTGATGGTGACGCTGTAATCGGGAATCCCCTGCGAGTTGACGACGACGTAATCTTCCCCGTCCACGGTTGTTTCCGTCACGGATTGAACGTTGACTTCCACACCCAGGCCGGTTTCGGAACTCAGAATATGTGCGGATACTGCCCCGGTTTCATTCAGGATCCATACTGAGTCCGAGTCCGAGTCCGAGTCCGAGTCCGAGTCCGAGTCAGCCGAAGTGCAAGAGGCAGACGCAGAGCCCCCGCCCGAGGACCGGTCGCCAGACGCCAACGCCTACGCGAAAGCTAAAGAGAACAGT
>NZ_JAUYVV010000080.1:0-514 GCF_030689165.1 Oceanobacter sp. 4_MG-2023
ATGGCGTTAATGGTGCCGTTAGAGACCTCGGTACCGTACATCTCCAGTAGGTATTCCCGGATGCTCTGGTAGCTGTTACCCAAGGCGAACAGAGAGATGATATTGCGCTCCATCTCATCGGTCAGTCGGGTTTGGTACTTTTTAACCGTTTGTGGTTCGAACGAGCCATTGCGGTCACGAGGTGTTTCCAACTCAAAAGAGCCAGAAGCCGTTTTAATGGTTTTGCGGGAGGCTCCGTTTTTACGATTAGGCTGGGAATCCTGCCCCAGATGTTCATCCAGTTCAGCACCTAATGCCGCTTCGGTGATCTGCTTGATCAGAGGTGTTAGCAGACCGTCTTTGCCATTGAGATCCTGACCGGACTGGAGGGCCTTAGCAAAGGCTTGAATGTCGATTTCGTATTTATCAGACATGATGTGTCACTCCCTGTAGAGGGTTGTTCTGGTTGAATATCCCGGACACCTCAAGAAGAGATAAACTCTTCACCAACAGAGGTGCCAACCATGAGCCAGAA
>NZ_JAUYVV010000009.1:0-129943 GCF_030689165.1 Oceanobacter sp. 4_MG-2023
ATTTCGCTGCATTCGTCGCCTTGCCCTGAACAACGGCAACACTCGCGCAGAGCCGTGCAGGATTAAATAGATGTCCCTTGTAGGGACGGCATCGATAATAATCAACGGATCAACCGGTTTTCCACCAGGGTTGTCAGGAATTATCCATGAAACTGTTTCAATGCTCGAAGTGCCAGCATGTTCTGTATTTTGAGAATACACGCTGTGAACGTTGCAAGAGTCCATTGGGATATCTGCCCGAACTGGAGCAGCTGGTACCGCTGGTGGCTACCACTCAGAAAGATATCTGGGAAACGACCGCAATGCCAAGTGCTTCTTGGCGGTATTGTGAAAACCATCAACAAGATGTGTGTAACTGGTTGATTGCAGCGGACGATCCGGACGAATTGTGTTCCGCCTGTCGTCTGAACCGGCATATTCCCAACTTATCCGATAGCAGTCATCACGAGGCCTGGCGAGCGCTGGAAGTGGCCAAACACCGGCTGGTGTACAGCTTGTACCGTTTTCATTTGCCGCTGGCCAGCAAGCTGGATCAACCCGACAGTGGCCTGGCATTTGATTTTGTGGATGAAGACGGGCACTTGCCAGAAGGAGTGGCGGCGACCACTGGCCATGCCGAAGGGCTGGTGACGATCAATATCAACGAAGCGGATAACGTCGAGCGGGAACAGATGAGGGAAGATATGGATGAGTCCTATCGCACCCTGATCGGTCATTTTCGTCACGAAATTGGCCATTATTATTGGGAGCTGCTGGTGCAGCCAGATGATGAGGTACTGGCTCGTTTTCGCAGCTGTTTTGGCGATGAACGGGCGAACTACGGTGAGTCCATGGCGCGTTATTACCAGGAAGGTGCTCCGGCTTCATGGCGCCAGCAGTTTATCAGCGCCTATGCGACCTCACACCCATGGGAAGACTGGGCCGAGAGCTGGGCGCACTACCTGCATCTGATTGATATGCTGGAAACCGCTTTTGCGTTCGGGTTATCGCTGGCCCCTGCGGTGGACGAATCGCCATCCGGGGAATCACTGCTGAGCACCGAGGCAACCTTTGACCCTTATTTGCAGCAGGATTTTGGCACTATTCTCGATGTGTGTTTACCAGTGACCTATGCGGTGAACAGTCTGAATCGCAGCATGGGGCAGCCGGACGTGTACCCCTTTGTGTTATCGGATGCCGTGGTCGCCAAGCTGGCTTTTATTCACGAATTATTATGGCACTGGCGGCAGGCAACGCCACAGGTGACAGTTACCCGGTCTGGCAGTGTGTGAATTCAGGCACTGCAAACACAGGAACCGCAAGGCCGTAAAGGCATCCAAAGCAAGACCACGAATATTCAACCCACCGGGAGGTATAACAGGATGTTTTGGGAAGTCATTGATTTCTGGTTTGAGGAGACAGAACCAACGCAGTGGTTTGCTAAAAATGCCGCGTTTGATGAGCAGATTCGGCAACAATTCGCAGTCGTGCACCAACGGGCCTGTGCCGGAGAATTATGGCACTGGCGTCGCGAGCCTCATGGCCGACTGGCCGAAGTGATTGTGCTGGACCAGTTTTCCCGCAATCTGTTTCGGGACAGTCCACGTGCCTTTGCCCAGGATGGCATGGCACTGGTCATGGCTCAGGAGGCGGTCCAGCAACGGGCTGATCTGGAGCTGAACACAATACAACGCAACTTCCTTTATATGCCGTTTATGCACAGTGAATCCTTGCGGGTGCATGACGAAGGTGGGCGCTTGTTTGCGCAAAACGGTATCGAAAATACACTGTTGTTCGAGCGCCGCCATCGGGAGATTATCGAGCGGTTTGGGCGCTATCCGCATCGTAATGCGGTGCTGGGGCGAGAATCGACCGAGGCTGAGTCCTTGTTTTTACAGCAGCCCGGCTCGTCTTTTTAGCCGGGCTGCTGGTCCTGCGGTCAGATTTGTGTCGCCTGAATGGCCGTTAGAGCAATGGTATAGATAATATCCTCAACCGTTGCACCTCGAGACAAGTCATTGACCGGCTTGGCCAGCCCTTGCAGCATAGGGCCAATACTGATCACCCGGGCACTGCGCTGAACAGCCTTGTAGGTGGTGTTGCCGGTATTCAGATCCGGGAAAATCAGCACCGTCGCCTTGCCTGCTACCAGACTGTCCGGAGCCTTGCTTTTGGCGACCGCCGGGGTTGTGGCTGCATCGTACTGTAATGGCCCGTCCACCAGAATATCGGCCCGCCGCTGTTTTACCAGCGCAGTTGCTTGCCGTACCTTCTCGACATCGTTACCACTGCCAGAAGCTCCGGTGCTGTAGCTGATCATGGCAACTCTGGGTTCAATACCCATGGCGGCCGCAGAGTCGGCACTCTGGATGGCAATATCCGCCAACTCTTCGGCATTCGGGTCCGGGTTAACGGCACAATCGCCGTATACCAGCACCTGATCCGGCAACCCCATAAAAAACACGGACGACACCAGTCTGGCACCCGGTGCGGTGCGAATCAGCTGCAACGCCGGGCGAATGGTATTGGCGGTGGTATGCACGGCACCAGAGACCAGCCCATCAACGTCCTGGCACTGCAGCATCATGGTGGCGAGCACCACGTTGTCTTCCAGTTCAGCGAGTGCGCAAGCCCGGGTCAGCTGTTTGTGCTTGCGCAGTTCAACCATGGCATCGGCGTATTGTTCCCGCAGGCTTTGTGGCGGCAACAACTGCAGATCCTCCGGTAGCACCAACCCTCGTACCTCGGCCGATTGACGGATTGCTTCCGGTTCTCCGAGCAGAATACAGCGGGCGATACCGCGCTTCTGGCATTCAATGGCGGCCTCGATGGTGCGCGGTTCATTACCTTCCGGCAATACAATACATCGATTGGCGGCGATGGCTTTTTGCACCAGCGAATAGCGGAAGGCAGCAGGGCTGAGTCGGGTGGCGTGAGGGGCACCAAGGGTCTTGATCAGAGCCTCGGTATCCAGTTCTGCTGCGACGCTGGCCATGATGCGTGATACCCGCTCGACATCATCGACCGGCACCTGACGGCTGAGTTGCTGCAGACGCGTGGCAATCAAGGTCAGGTTCTCTGTACTGGTCATGACCGGCAGACCTCCGGCCCAGGCGCTGCGACAGGCTTGCTGGATCGGCTCGCCGGGCAGACTGTCACCTCCCAGGTCGGTCAGCAGCAGGCCAGCCAGGGGCGTTCCGGCAAGACTGACCATGGAGGCTGCCAGGATCAGATCGTCGCGGTCTGCGGGAGTCACCAGCAGAGTATCTGGCTGTAATTGCGGCAAGGTGTGGCTCAGGGAACCGGCCCCAAGCAGAATACGGGCAACCCGACGCTGGCTGAGTTCACCTTCATTCAACAGGCTGGCACCGATGGCATGGCAGACATCACGGCTGCGCGGCTGCGTCAGCTCCGGGTTCCAGGGAATACGGCCAAAGCAAGGAGGGAGTTTGGCATCAATACTGACCTGATGGCTGCTATCCGCCTTGTTGATGATATGCCCCACCACATTGACATCGGCAACACGGAACAGGCCGGATTGTAATTGCAGCTCGTGCTCAATCTGGTCGCCGCTGTGATGGTGGCCACTGAGTACCAGCAAGACATCCGCTCCCAGGGCTTTGGCCATATCAACATTCAGCCGGGCGGTGTATGGCTCGGTGCGGTCGGGGACAACACCTTCGATCACCACCACATCCGGCTGCTGCTGGCAGGCCTTGGCATGCAGGGCCACCACATCTTCCAATACCCGGTCGGTCTGCCCGGTATTGATACGCTGCTGTACTGTATCCAGAGTCATGGAATCCGGAGTTGTTAACCCCAGCACCGAGCGCACCAGCGTAGTGGAGCGTTCTGGCTCGTGAGATGCGGGAGCAACGGGTTTCAGAAACGCGGTTTTAACGCCCAGGGTATCCAGCGCATGTAACAGGCCCAGGCTGATACTGGTCAGACCGGCATCGATGCCGGTAGGGACAATAAGCAGATGAATCATTGGCTGATCAACTCCCGTGTGTCATTGGCAATCATGGTTTCTTCAGAGGTGGGAATCACCATCACCAGCGGGCTGTCTGGCTGGCTGATACGGCCTTGCTGGTCGCCGTGCTGCTGGTTCAGCTGTTCATCGAGCCGGAATGGCATGCTGAGCCACTGGGCCAGAATACGCTGGCGAATATCACTGGCATGCTCACCGATACCACCGGTAAAAATCACCGCATCAATATGTGGCAAAGAGCAGGAAAGGGCGGCAAGTTCGCGGGCAATACGGAAGGTGAAGACATTGATTGCCCGTTGGGCACCTTCATGGCCTTCGGCTTCGGATTCGAGCAACACCCGCATATCGTTACCGATACCAGACAACCCTTTGAGGCCGCTGTGTTTATTCAGCGTTGTCATAATTGCTGTCATATCCAGATCCGAATGATCCAGCATATGCTGGGCCAGCCCCGGATCGATATTACCGCAGCGGGTGCCCATCACCACCCCTTCCAGCGGTGTCAGCCCCATGCTGGTATCAACCGATTGCCCATCCCGGACGGCACATACACTGCAGCCATTGCCCAGGTGACTGATCAGTAAATTAAGTGATTCGGCCGGTCTGGCCAGGCGCTGGCTGGCTTGCTCAAGAATGTAGCGATAGCTGGTGCCATGAAACCCATAACGGCGTACCCCGGCGTTTTGATACCACTCATATGGCGTGCCGTAGAGCCAGGTTTGCTCTGGAATACTCTGATGAAACGCCGTATCAAATACAGCCACTTGCGGGGCAGACGGAAACAGCTCTTTGCATAAATGGATACCGACCAGGTTCATCGGATTATGCAGTGGTGCCAGCGGCGACAAGGTTTCCAGTTCGGCGACGTTATCGGCATTCAGCACAATGCTGCTGTGAAAACGTTCGCCGCCATGAACCACCCGGTGGCCAACACCGGCCAGGTCGTGGAGTTTGCTCCGCGTGGCCTCGATAAAGGCCTGCATGCCTTCCTTGTGGCCAGAGCCAGGTGGCAGGTCGATGCGTACTTCGGGGTCGCCGTGGAGAATCAAATGGGGTTCATCTTCGCCCAGTCGTTCGGCAACACCGGTGAAGGTGGTTTTGGGGCAGTGATCTTCGGGAAACAGGGCAAACTTGATGGATGAGCTGCCGCAGTTGATAACCAATATAGGCTGTTTCATTCGCTGTCCTTGATGATGAGTGAGATCAATAGGGTGATTCAAGCCAACATGATGAGTCATGCTTGACGTTTAAAAATTGATTAGTAACAGGCTGTGCTGTATTTCTTACATTCATTACACAGGTTGGCAGTGACGTGTGTTTGTTTTTGTTACCGGTTAGGCGCCGTGGCGGGGTGGGTATCTGCCATGTAACAAGACTCCCGGGCCAGCATGGCCGCTTTACGCTGGACTCCCCAGCGATAACCGCCGATGGCACCACTGGCCTGGATCACCCGGTGACACGGGATCAACCAGGCCACCGGATTGGCCCCCACCGCCCCGCCCACGGCACGGCTGGCGTTGGGATTACCCAGCGCTGCCGCCAGCGCACCGTAAGTGGTACGTGACCCACTGCCAGTTTCCAGTAATGCGCGCCAGACACTGACCTGAAAATTGGTACCACGCAGCAAGAGCGGAACCGGTTGCTGCTGCGATAACGTCTGCGTTTGTAATGGTTGAAACACATAATCGAGAAGACGGCTGGCAGCGTGAGTGTCTGCCACTAGCTGCGCGTTAGGCCAGCTGCCCGATAAACGCTCAAAGGCCGCATGGTGATCGGCAGCGGTCGGGTGCTGGCCGGTAGCCATTGGCGTTGTCGTAAGAAACGTCAGCTGGCAGATCCCGCGGTCGGTCCAGGCGATAAACGCCTCGCCAAACAGTGTAAAACCACGGCCATAACGGATCTGCAGCTCTGCTCCCATGCGTTTGAAATCACCGGGTGTCACAGCCTCGATGGCAACAAAATGATCGTAAAGACGGGATGGACTGCTTAACCCCAGTGCCAGGCTGGTATCCAGCAGACTGTGATGATCGAGCAGCAAGGGTTTTGCCTGTTCGGTGGTGAGTGTCTGCAAAAAACGTTTGGGCGATACTCCCGCCCAGCGCTGGAACAGTTTCAGACAATAACCTGGGCTGAGCTGTAGATACGCCGCCAGGGCATCAAGGGTTGGCTGTTCCGTTACATGCTGCTGCAGATAATCGATCGCGGCGGCAATACGGTGAAAATCACGGCTTTGCTGCTCGCCAGCGTATGGCTCGGTACCCTGGGCAGAGCGTTGGGTGGCAGGTTGAACAGAGCGCTGTTGTAGCAGAGAAAACGCTGGTGAGTTGCTCATGACAATCAGTCGGGTAGTGGTATCAACCTTCAGGATACCCGGCTGTCTGAGTGGCAGCGACCCGATTGTGGCTCTCGATGCCTGACAGCTTGTCTCTGATAGTTTGTGTCTGACAGCTTGTGCCTGATCGTCAGTTGCGCTGCCTGCAAACGTTTGTCTTTGGCGCCACGCCACTAATCCGCATAAACCGTTATACGATCGCTGTTACCTTCGTTATCAATCAAGACGATTTGTTGCGCGCCAGCGTGGCGTAAAGACAGGGTCAATGGCTGCTGTTCGGTGCTGCTGCCACGGTATTCACCATTGATATACCAACTGCGGGTGCCAACGCCGCCATTCGCGCTGAGGGTAAGGCTGGGGAGTACATGTTCCCCGGCCGGGTTGTTTTGGCTGGCGCGGATATGTTCGCCGGGTTCTATCCCTGTGATTTGCAGCTGGCGTTCGAGTCGTAAAGATGATTCACAGCCAGGTGCCGGTGATGGGAGTTGTTGGCTGAGACGCTGCGAGGCGGGAATCCAGGATTCCAGCATGATTGGCCACAGGGCTAATGATTGTAAGCGGGTTGGGGTGCCGCTGCGGTCGCAGTGAGCGTTGACGCGTTGGCCATGTTGGTTGACCAGAACGGGCAGAGGGTTGGGAGCACCGGGATTGGCGCTGTCTGGCAAGGTTGGTGGCACCAGTTGGCGAATACTCCAGCCCGTTACCGTGCGGTGGCACTGGTCGTCAGGGGTGTTGCTGAGCAGACGGCCCAGTGGCCAGCAGGCGTCGATGGCCTGTACTGGCGGAGGCGGTTCCGGCCAGCGTGGCCGGCGATCGATCATGGTCATGATACGTTGCAGCGCAGGCATGGCGGTAACGGCCCCGAAATAGCCGGGTGACGGCGTGCCATCCGGGCGCCCAAACCAGACGCCGACGGTGTACTCCGGGGTGATACCAATGGCCCAGCTGTCGCGAAAGCCATAGCTGGTGCCGGTTTTCCAACCGAAGGTGCGGGGCTGGATCACGTCGACACTGCGGGTGCGGTTGGGGAGCGGGTTACGTAGCCAGTCGGCGGTGACCCAGGCGGCTTCCGGGCTGAGTAGCTGGCGGCCACGGTTGGGAGGAGCAATGGGCCGGGTGTTTATCGCTGGGCGGGAAGGCAATGAGTGTGTATGTGCTGCCGATAGCAAGGGTTGTAACGGAAACACCTGGCCCTGATTCATCAGCGAGCTGTAGAGCATGACCAGTTGCCACAGGCTGACGCCACCACCGCCCAGTGCCAGCGACAGATTCGGGCGGGCAGCATCGGGGAGTTGGTAATGGAAACCGGCATTGCTGAGGGCAGCATAAAAACGTGCCGGGGTTAATGCTTCCAGCACCTGTACCGCTGGCAGGTTGAGAGAGTAGTTCAAGGCCCGTGGCGGTGAGACCGGCCCGGAAAAACCGGCCGAGAAGTTACCCGGCTGATAGGCCTGGCGCAGCCGGGGGGCATCGGTTAGCAAACTGGCACCATGAATCAGCCCTTGATCCAGCGCCAGACCATAAATAAAAGGCTTTAACGTTGAGCCAGGGGAACGAATGGCTTGCACCATATCCACATGCCCCAGTCGTTGCGGGTTGCCAAAGTCGGCAGTGCCACTGTAAACGCGGATTTCATGACTGGGGTTGTGTACCACCAGCACGGCGGCGGAGTGATGGCGGGGGAATAGCTGGATATCGCGCTGTAACTGACGGCTGATTTCCCGTTGCAGGTCGCCGTCCAGAGTGGTGTGAATCAGCGGTTGTTGCGGATAACGCTGAATCAGATGGCGAGCCAGCAAGGGAGCTTGTTGCGGGGTGTCGGGTTGGCGCGCAAAGACCGGGTCCAGCAGCGCCTGTTGATAGGCGTGCGGGCTGATGGCCTCAAAACGCAGCAGGCGCCGGAGTACTTTATCCCGGGCGGCCCGTGCTCTTTGTGGGTGGCGATCAGGGCGCAGTCGACTGGGCGCTTGGGGCAATACCGCCAGCAAGGCAGATTCTGATAACGACAGTTCAGCGGCGGGTTTGTCGAGATACATCTGGGCAGCCGCTTCGACTCCCTCGATCACGCCGCCCATCGGAACATAATTCAGATAGAGAGTAAGAATTTCTTCTTTGCCCAGTTGCCATTCCAGTTGCAAGGCCCGTAATGCCTGCTGCAGTTTGCCACTGAGGTTGCGGTGGTGCGGATACAAACGCCGTGCGACCTGCATGGTCAGAGTGGAGCCTCCCGATACCACACAGCCACATTGCAGGTTTTGCCACGCAGCACGGGCGATGGCGAATGGATTGATACCGGGATGGTGGTAAAACCAGCGATCTTCGTAGTGCAATACCGCGGCCAGATAGTCGGGGGCAATCTGGTCGAGAGTGACTGGCAAGCGCCAGACCCCCTGGGCGTCGGGAAAGGCGCGCAGGGTGCGGCCATGACGATCAACCACCACACGGGAAAACGCTTGTTGATTGTGCTCCGGCAGTTGCAGTGGATAACGCCAGTTCAGCAGCAGTGCCAGCAGGATCAGGAGAGCCGTACCGGCTCCCAGCCATATGACCCATCGTAACCCGGTTGGTTGTTCAGGCTGCTGCCGGTGTTGGCGCTCGTGCTGCCGGGGCCTGGCCCGGCGTTTGGCGATTGATGGTTTACTCAATGATCAGCCAGTGTGTATTGGCTCCCACCGAGCGGGCTTCCGGATCGTACATATCTTCCAGCAACGGGCCGGGAATACGGTATTTGCCGGGGGTGACAGCACGTACCAGATAAAACACCCGCGCGCTGCGATGGTCGCCGGTTTCCAGGGCGGCGACAAAGCGGTCGTCACGGTATTCCTGATGGATCACACCGTTGTTCTCCGTCCAGTCGGCAACTGAGGTGCCATCGATCTTGATTTTGGCTACCGACAGGCTGTCGAGCAGGTTCTGGTTCTCCAGCTCCAGGCCCGCAGGTAACAGATCGACGGCCAACAGATCCGGGCGATATTGTGTGCTGCTGATCTGTAACTCCACCAGCATCAAATCTCCGGTAGCCAGAGTCAGAGGCTGATCGGTAAGGGCGATGGGTTGACCGTCCTGATGATAGTAGCGGCGCTGGATATCAATATTGTGAGAGCTCCTGGATTGGTTCAGCTCACGGTAGCCTTGCACCAGCAGCTCGGCACTGAATGTCTCGGTGCCGGTGTTGGTGAGGGTTAATCCTGCCAATACGCCCGCGTCACCGGAGTTGAAGTGCTGCATCTGTTGGCCGGTCAGGTCATGGCTGACATCGGCATAACTCAGGTTGGCTTGCCAGTGGTTGCCTTGTTGTGATGATTGCTGCGCTTGCTGGTGTGACGCACGCAGCAGTTGAATACGCTCCTGGGTACTGAGGTAGCGGCGGCTGCGCAGACTGGCTTCCAGCGAGAACAGCAGGTCATCTGCCCACTCGGTATCGAGGTTGTTGGCCATCAGCAGCGCCGCCATGGCGGCCTGATCCCGGATGGCAGAGCCGTAGTCGCCGATGTAGAGGTTTTCTGGTCGTTGTGCTTGTCGGGCCTGTTGCAGCAGCTGTGTTGCCAGTGCCTTGTCGCCGAGCTGTTGGGCTGCCAGGGCCAGATGCACCAGTGCCAACGGGGTGGCGTTGACGGGCTGGGCGTTACTGAGTGAGCGGACATCGGTCAGGGTGATGCGTTGCTGCTGGGCCAGTACATACGCGGCATAGGAGCGATAGATAAAGCGGTACAGCGTGCTGTCTTCGTTCCAGCGTTCGGTGTTATGGCCGCGACCACGAATGTAGTCGTGCAGACGCGTCAGCGCTTTGTCGATGATTTCCTGATCGACATCAAAACCACGGTTTTTGGCGTCAACCAGAAACTGGGTCGCGTAGGCGGTGAGCCAGTGTTGTTCGTAGGCATCACTGGATGACCAAAGGCTGAAACCACCGCTGCTGAGCATTTTTTTGATAATGCGCTGAATGCCGGCTGCCATTGCCTGTTCACGGGAGATGCTGCTGGCGTGCCTGTCGTTCAGGGCATCGATTTGCTGTTGTTCGACAAACAACCAGGGATAGCTGCTGGACACTGATTGCTCCAGGCAGCCATAGGGGTAATGCAGCAGCTGGTCGAGTTGACGGTGTGGATTGAGGTTTACCTGGGGGTCCAGTGTCAGCCGGGTGGAGAGGTAGCGGCTGTCCATGCCGTGCAGTTGCCCGGCAGTCAATTGCAGTTGTTCATTGCTGCTGAGACGGCCCCGGATAAATTCGGAGTAGGCCGGTAACGTCGGGCGGCTGATCAGGGTCCAGCGGCGGTCGATGGGGTATTCCGGTAGCCCTGTGACTTGCATACGGAATTCAATTTCGCCCAGTGAGATGGTTTCCGGATAGGTTGCCCGGAATGGATAACGCAGCGTCTGTTTTTGTTGGTTGGCCAGCGTCAGGGTACGTGGCTCGGCCTCAAATTCGACCGGGCCAAAGGCACTGGGGGTGACGGTCAGGGTCTGGGGTTGGCCACTCAGGTTGGTGACGTCGAGAGCGATATGGGCATCGTCATCCATACCGGCAAACCGTGGCATCGATAGCTGGGTCACAATGGGGGCGGCCACCGTGACTTCCTGTTCCATATGACCAAAAGCATCGTCGGTAAAGGCCACGGCCATCAGCCGCAGACGGCCGTTGAAGTCGGGTAGCTGCAGCGGAATATTGGCAACCCCATTAACGACGTCGACCTTGCCGGAAAACAACGACACGATTTGTACTTGTGAACGGGCCATGTCACCGCCTCGGGCCATGGCGGCATCACCACCAAAGTTGAGCGTCGCCGGTTGGCTGTTGTTGAAGTCGATCACCTGGCTATAGATATCGAACATATCAACACTGTAGCGACGTGGTTCAAAGAAAAAGCTGAACGGATCGGGGGTGTCGAAACGAGAGATTGATAACACACCAACATCGACCGCAGCCAGTGTCACCCAGGCTTGTTTGGGCGCTTGCTGTTGCTGGCTGACCTGTAACTCGACGTTGACGGTGCGGTCTGGCAGCCAGCGTTCAGGGACGTTGGACTCAATCGTCAGTTGGCGGTCACTGCGATCCAGAGGCAGGTGAATCAGGCCAATGGCGCGGGTGGGGGTAATACGTTTCTGGCTGTCGGCCGGTTGCAGGTGCAACACGCTGACGTAAATATCATGGCGTTTCCAGCTCGGGTCGATCGGGATATCAACATGACCTCCCTGACTACTGAGGTCGACGCGCTTGAGCCATAACAATTGGTCGGCTTCGACCATCACCAGCGCCTGAGAGGTCGCTTGTGGTGACTGTTCCGCTGCAGAGGGTGGGGTAATGGCCAGGCGTGCAACATCCCCGCCCTGATAACCACTCTTGTCCCAGTTCAGCGTTACCTGGCGGGGACGCGCATTGCCATCTTGTCTGCCATACCAGCTATAGCCGGACTGGAATTCCAGTACGGCGGTCTGGCCGCTGTCCGGGTTTTCGACTTCCAGTCGATAACTGCCCCAGTCGACAGGGACGGCAACCGGAGTTGGCTGATTGGCCGATAGATCCACCGCCAGGGTCAGTTCAACAGTGGTGCGCTCTTTTTGTTCGTAGTACCAACCCCGGTCGCTGCTGTAACGCCAGTCGTGATCCGGGTTGGTATTGATCAAGCGTACCTTGACCTGACGGGCGGCCAAGAGCTGGTCGCTGCCATCAGTCATCAGCAGTTCAAAATGGGCCAGGCCATTGGAAGGGGCACGATCATCAAACAGTGGGCGAACCCCCACCAATGGCGAGTGAGGTAGCCAGATTTCTTTTTGCCGCCGTACGACTGGTCGGCCACCGCTTTCAAACAGACTGGCGGTAATGGTGATGGCCATCGGTGTGGGCGACGCTGACCAGCTGTTGGTAATGGCGAGATCCACTTTTCCTTGTGCATCCAGCGTGTGTTCAAGCTGTTGCTGGTTATTCCAGTCGGTTTCGGCAGCGTTGCCAAAGACGTAGTCGGACCAGCGTTCAAACGGGTGTAACTCGGGTTGGATATCCAGTGCTGCCTGCAGTCGATTCCCTGCTGCTGGAGCACCGTACAGATACTCGCCCAACAGTGGCACGGTCAGATTGCTGTTACCGTGGTGCAGGTTGGCATCGCTCTGAGTCGCTTCCGGGTGCCAGCTGATTTTCAGTCGTTCCGGCATAAAGTCTTCGACTTTGAAGCGATAGCGGCTGGTGGTGTTGTCGGGCAAGCGGATACTGACCTGCCAGTCGCCGGTCATGGCATCAGCGGCCAGCGGTAGTGACCAATGGTAATAACCGGAGGTGGACGGTGAAAGCGTCAGGGTTTTGACTTGTTGGCCGTCGGGGCGTGTGACAAGGGCCTTGAGTTTGGGCTGACGAATTTTTTCGCCATCCTGGCCGCGCAGCAAGGCGGAAAACTCCGCGGTTTCGCCTCCTCGATACAAATCACGGGGGCTGTAAATAAACAGCTCCTGCTGATGGGGGGAGCGTTGGCTGAAATGAAAATCCGACAGGTCAATGGCACTGGTTTTCAGCGGCAACAGACTGACCGATTTTCCTTTGCGCACCACCAGTGCGGTACTGTTGGAATTACGACCATGAAGCAAGGTGTTACGAATACTCAGTTGGCCGCTCTGGTTGGTTGTACCCAGCCGGACGGCGGAGCCATCCCTGGACAGCAGTTCCACCTTGGCATTGGCAATTGGCTGGGTGGTTTCCAGGCTTTGCACCAGCAGTTCTGATTGATTGGCGTATTGATGCAGGTGCAAGCCGAGATCAGTCAGGCTGTAATACGTGGTCGCTTGTTGGGAATCAAAGGTGCCGGGGATATTCATCACGACCAGGTAGACACCCGGTGCCGCCAGCTCGGGAATATCACCAATAGGCAGGTTGATCTGGCGGCGGCGGTTTTGTTCGTCGGTCAGCTTGAAACGGCCTTCATATTTCAGCTCGGCCACCTGTGACAGATACTGTCGGGTCCAGCTGGATGAGCGGATGTTTTTACCAAGATAGAGACCGGCCTGATGCAGTTGGTCATCCTGCATGCGGAAAAAACTGACATTGGCTTCAGGGACGTTTTGGGTAATAACCGGCAAGCCTTGCTGGCTGCTGAAGGCCAATACCCGGCCATCGCTGGCAAACGCCAGACTGGCGGGAGCTGCCTGGGTGTTAACGGTTGCCTTGCTGCTGCTGTTTAATACTGAGCCGTTGATGCCTTTCAAACCGGCGCTGACGGTCAGCTTGTATTGGGTTTCTGGCTCGGCACCCAGCATGTACAAAATGCGGCGATCATCCGACAGCACCCAGCTTTTGCTTTTGGAGCTGTTGACGTTGATATATTCATCGAATGCCTGACGGTCGTCCAGTGGTACGGAGAACTGGATATGTACCGTGCTGCCGCCGTCGTAACTGGCTTCACTGATACGCACGACCGAGAGCGGTATACCGTCGTAACGTTGTTGAATATCATCGGTTGGTATGGCGTTGGCGGACTCAACGCCAGAAGTCGAGTCAGAAGTCGAGTCAGAAGTCGAGTCAGAAGTCGAGTCAGAAGTCGAGTCAGAAGTCGAGTCAGAAGTCGAGTCAGAAGTCGAGTCAGCGGTTGCCGTTGGGGCCGCCGGGAGCGTCTCTGCAGCGGCGGCTGCTTGTGCCGGCGCAGAGGTTTCACGCACAGCAGCATTATCTGTTTCTGGTTCCGATTGAGTACAACCGCCGGTGACTGTGATGACAGCCAATAGGCCAGTCAGCGCGAGATGAGCGCAAGCCTTGCGCAGTAACCTGTTGGACATTTCCCTTCCCCCAAAAATAATGGGGCGGAATTAAGCCATATTTGCATGTGGGTAGCCAGTGACACCATCACACCAGCTGGCTAAAAGGGCGCAGGGCCGATAGAATGTCGCCCTTTTCTTTTCCCGGTCGTTTCATCCTCATTCTGATTGAAATGCCGGAGCCTTCCCAAGGCTGAATTCATCTGGAGAATTTCATGTCAGACATCAAAAAAGTGGTGCTGGCCTATTCTGGTGGTCTGGATACATCCGTGATCGCCAAATGGCTGCAAACTGAATACAACTGCGAAGTCGTCACCTTTACCGCTGACCTGGGTCAGGGCGAAGAAGTAGAGCCTGCGCGCGCCAAAGCAGAAGCGCTTGGTATTAAAGAAATCTTTATCGATGATCTGCGTGAAGAGTTTGCCCGTGACTTCGTTTTCCCGATGTTCCGCGCCAACACCATCTACGAAGGTGAATACCTGCTGGGCACTTCGATTGCACGGCCATTGATCGCCAAACGTTTGATCGAAATCGCCAACGCAACCGGTGCCGATGCCATTGCCCACGGCGCAACCGGTAAAGGTAACGACCAGGTGCGTTTTGAGCTGGGAGCCTACGCTCTCAAGCCCGGCGTTAAAGTAATTGCGCCATGGCGCGAATGGGAACTGACTTCCCGTGAAACCCTGATGGCTTACTGTGATGAGCATGACATCAAGGTCGAGAACAAAGCCGGTAAAAAATCCCCATACTCCATGGATGCCAACCTGCTGCACATCTCCTACGAAGGGGATCTGCTGGAAAACCCGTGGAACGAGCCGGAAGAAGACATGTGGCTGTGGTCTGTTTCACCGGAAAACGCCCCGGACGAAGCAACTTACCTGACACTGACCTTCAAGAACGGTGACCCGGTTGCCATCGATGGCGTGGAGAAATCCCCGGCCACCATTATGGAAGAACTGAACAAACTGGGTGGCGATAACGGCATTGGTCGTGTCGACATCGTTGAAAACCGCTACGTCGGCATGAAAGCCCGTGGCTGTTACGAAACCCCGGCCGGTACCATCATGTTGAAAGCACACCGGGCGATCGAATCCATCACCCTGGATCGTGAAGCGGCGCACCTGAAAGACGAGTTGATGCCGAAATACGCCAACCTGATCTACAACGGTTACTGGTGGTCGCCAGAACGCAAAATGCTGCAAGCCGCCATCGACGACACTCAAGCCGTCGTTAACGGCGACGTACGGGTGAAACTGTACAAAGGCAACGTTATTGTGGTTGGCCGTCAATCAGAAGGCTCGTTGTTCGATGAAGCCATCGCTACCTTCGAAGACGATGCCGGTGCCTACGACCAGAAAGACGCCGCAGGCTTTATCAAGCTCAACGCCTTGCGTCTGCGCACGGCTGCCAAAAAAGGCCGTGGCATGCTGTAATAGGGTCTGTAGTGGATGACCGCAAGACCAGAAACGGGAGCCTCGGCTCCCGTTTTTTATTGCCTTATGCCAGGCTTGCTCCAGATCAAACGGTGGGTGATGTAGCAACGGAAGCAGTAGCAATAAGCAGTAGCAACGGAAACAGCCCCTAAAGCCCGCTTGTGACTGAGAGAATGGGGTTGGGTATTTATAGAACGGCTGATAGAACAGCGGATAGAACGGCTAATAAAAGGGTAAAGGTGAAAGGTGAGTCAGATGAATAGATTGATTGGGTTATTGTTGGTTGTTTTATCATCGGTTTCTTACGCTAAAGACATCGATTCTGCCGCTGGTTTTCTGGCCGATTTTTTATCTGGTCATTACACCCTGGTCGGCAAGGCGGTTAATTCCAATGCCACTTACACCGGAAAAGTCACCCTCTATCAGGAACATGGTGCTCTGAAGGTGAAACGAGCGATCAATAACCGGGTTGTTCTGGCTGATGCAACGCTTGAAAAGTCATTCAGCGGCGATGCCGATGTGCTGAAGATCCAGTTTACGGATAACGGCGTGAACTATAAGGAAAGCTGTTTGTTCAGTGGCGACCTGGATAATTATGCTCGCATCAGCTGTTATCTGTATATGGCGGATGGAGAGACCAATAGCCGTGGACTGGAAACATTTTTTATCGACCCTGTGCCGCGCTAGGCAGTGAACACCCGGCGGCGGATTAACATACCTGCGGATACGGACAGCATTGGATTTACAGCGCCATGGCCCGTTGATATGGTCCGTTGGAATAATTGTTCAACTTTACTGACGCATTGTGGTCTGTACTCTGGCCCAATCCCTTTAGCTTGAAAGGAAAAACATGACCAGTCTCAGACAGCAAACCGACGCCCAGATCGAGAAAACCCGCCAGGCAAATCCTGTGTTTATGCAAGCCATTGAAGACGTGCTGGAATCCGCCCGGCGCTTTGAAGCTGGCAGTGAGGCCATTGCCGTCGGTCAGACAGCTCCCGATTTCAGCCTGCCCAATGCCAGTGGTGAACCTGTTTCACTGGCTGCCTTGTTGGCCAACGGACCGGTGGTGATCGCCTTTTACCGGGGCAGCTGGTGCCCTTACTGCAACCTGGAATTACGGGCATTGCAGGCTCGGCTGGCAGACATTCATGGATTGGGTGCTGAGTTGATCGCAATCAGCCCGCAAATGCCGGATGAGTCGTTAACACAGCCTGAACGAGGTGCTCTGGCCTTTCCGGTATTGTCGGATCAGGATGCCCTGGTGGCTGCTCAGTTTGGTGTGGCCTGGCAAGTACCGGATATCATTCTGGAGCATATGCGGGTCGATCGAAAACTGGATCTGGCCGATCTTAACAAGGGTAATGGCAGCATCTTGCCGATTCCGGCGACATTTGTACTGGATCGCCATGGGGTGGTGGCCTGGCAGTTTGTTGATGTCGACTACCGCAAACGTGCCGAGCCAGAGGATGTGGTTGCCGTACTGCAACAGCTGGCCGGTGAATAATCCCATGGCATGTTATCGATGGCTTAACAGGACCTATCAACATGATTAAATCAGTTTCAATCAGCCTGCTACTGGTGGCTGCGACATTTTCGACGACCACACAGGCTGCCGACGCAGCAGCGACTGACAGCCTGGTCCGCTATGAAAGCCGTTATTCGGTCGCTGAAACCGCCGACCGGTTTGAGCATATCGTCAAACAAAAAGGCCTGACGTTATTTACCCGGATAGATCATCAGAAAAATGCCCGTGGCGTTGATCTGGAGCTGAGGCCTACCGAAGTGATTATTTTTGGTAATCCAAAAGTCGGGACCCTGCTGATGCAATGCGCCCAGGACATGGCGATTGATTTACCGCAGAAAGTGTTAATCACAGAGGATGCCGACAATAAGGTCTGGCTGTCTTATAACAATCCGGAATATTTGAAGAAACGTCATCATATAACGGGCTGTGATGCGGTCATCGGTAAAATATCCGGTGTACTGGGCGCACTGTCACAAGCGGCGGTTCAGTAAGTATCAGCGATAGAAAAACATGCATGCGCGTTTTTGTGTTACTCGCTGTGCTCAAACATTAACACAAAAACACTCCGGCTTTGGCGCAGCTGAAGCGGGTGTTAGCACTACAACCCCATTCATTGATGATCTATAATCCAATGGATTACAATAAAGTCTATGCAGACAATTGTAGAGCTCCCTGAATTCCAGAAACGCGCTGAAGGCTTACTCAAGCCTGATGAAAAGTCGAGCATTATTAATTACTTAGCATCTCATCCTCAGTCCGGTGATCTTATGCAGGGTACTGGAGGTATCAGGAAGCTTCGATGGTCTGCTCAAGGAAAGGGGAAAGTGGTGGAGTCAGAGTGATTTACTACTATCACAATGGTGAGATTCCACTCTTTCTTTTAACGGTTTTTGGCAAGGGCGAAAAAGCTAATATCAACAAAGCCGAACGCAATGAACTTGCTAAGTTAACTCAACTTTTACTCAAGCACTATGGTGGTTCAAATGGCTAGCGCTTTCTCAAGTATCAAACAGGGCTTATCCGAGGCAATTGAGTTTTCTGAGGGTAAAGTTAAAAAAGCCATCGTTCACGAGTTTGGCCCGGTGGATGTAAAAAATATTCGGGCAAAGGTTGGCATGTCTCAAAATGAATTCGCATCTGCCTTTGGTATTAGTGTAAGTACGCTTCGCCATTGGGAGCGTGGTGACCGCACTCCACAAGGCCCGGCATTGGTTTTGCTTAATGTAGTCGCCAAAGAGCCTGGTGCTGTTCTTCGAGCTTTGGCCTCTTAAAAAGTGCTAACAAGCATATCAAATTCGCGGATCTTCCCTGTTTTAACAGACGCTAGCGGGGAAACTGGAAATACAGCCAGATTTCTAAACTGGATCGAAGATATATTGAACCAATAATTCGTGCGGACACTTCTTGCCAACTGAGCATTCTCAAGGGAAATTACTCGCTATGCTCCCGATTTTTCGGTGAGCAAGGCGTTATGTGAATCAGTATTCTTAGTGGTGTCAGCCGGGGCCGTTGTGACCAAGCCAGCCCAGAAAACAGATTGGGGTGGAGTAGGTACTTTGCTTATCCTGACAGTTATCTCTGGGAAGTAGCGTATAATCTGCTGTTTTGGGTCGGGCCATCAGATGAGCAGCCGGTATAACAAACCGCAGAAATACGCGGGAAAGTCAGGCCTTCGGACGCCCTTGTCAGGGTGTTGCTGTGCTCTGCGTTATGCCGCCAACAGCGTTGCATATGCTAGCCTCAAACGGTAAAGAAATACCAGGAGTAACGGAATGAAATTTATAAACGCCTCAAGGCTTAGCCAATATATAGCCCTGCCTTTTGCTTGTACTTTCTTATTGGTTGCATGTGACCGTTCCTCTATAGAGACTGAGAATTCAGATTTAAATAATGAAAAGACCATAATGACGCAAGGTCTGGATATTTCTTTATTTAAAGATGAAGCTTTTATTAAAGATCCTGAAATAGTCGATTGCGAAACAAACGCTGGCACCAAAACCACTTGTTACAAGTTAGTTTCATCAGGTGGCCCCGCAGGGCGTGAGCCTGGTGATTTTTGCCCAAGAAATATCACTGATGGGGCTGATGTATCGGGTGGCTGGTTTAGTAAAGATGGAGCCGGGGATCTGGTTGATTTAAGCGGGGAATTTATTGCCAATCTGGCAAGCTATTATGATGACCCTAATTGGAAACTCTATGATCCAGAGACAGGTAAAGTACGTTATACCGCGACAAAAGAGGCGTGTTTTGGGGCTGCAAAGCCCGATGTAGAGGAACAATACAAACAAAACTGTATCGAGTGTGAATTGGCTTACCTTGATGATGATTTTTCACGCACATATCTGATTCCTACCCAGCCTATCCAGGCTGCCAAGCCTGAACGTGTTCGAACCGTAGGTATTGCACTTGATGGAGCTGAGCTTGCAGGGCCTGCTCCGGTTGATGCTATTTTAGGAAGCTACACCATTGCTGCCTTTGATGATTGCGGTGGCCACATCAATGCACATCAAGGGTATCATTATCATTCAACAACAGGTTGTACCGATACGCCGGTTAGTGATGACGGATATGCGCCACTGATAGGTTATGCGCCTGATGGCTATGCTATTTACGCTATGCTTGATGCTCTGGGTAATGAGGCTGAATCGCTCGATGAATGTCGCGGCACGAGCGACTCTGTCCGTGGATACCACTATCGTGCCGCCAGCCCTAGTGAAAATATGATTATTGGTTGTATACGAGGTGAGTTTGTCCTGCCTGAAGGCGGCCCTCGCGATGGTCAACGTCCACCACCTCCACATGAAAAACAACACTAATAAATGAGGTTGATTTAATGAAAAACAATTTATTCAGCATCTCTATTTTGTTGTTATCCAATGCGATGTGTTCTTGGGCTTATGCACATTCACTTCCACTCAACAGTATGGCGATAGAAGCTTGCCAAGCGAAAGAAAAATCTCAAGATTGCCAATACTCAGGTCATCATAATGATTTGTATATTGGCACCTGCCAATTAGCAACGGAAACAAAGCTTATTTGCGTAAGAAATAAACCAATTCAAAAAATTGAAGATGATATGGTGAAGCTCGAAGTAAATAAGAAAATCGAAAATTCCAATGAGCATAACCAGCAAATGCAAACGACACAGTAAACTGTGCGGCTGATTTGGGCGTTATATCCCATGCCGGGAGCTATGGAAACCATAGCGATCATTCTCCTTCTATCGTTTATCGGATTGGCAGCGCTGTATTGGTATTGGGCAATCACTCCTTATGATGTCCTTCTCGACTTCGCAGTCGGAGGCGTACTCGTCCTGCGGGCGGTTGGCAAGTTCAAGTCTGTTGGTTTCTTCAAGCGAGTGAATGGCTCGAAGTTCGCAACGTATGACAGCCGGCTGTTTTCGCCTTTCTGTCTGTTAGCTGGCAGGGCGTTCTTGGTACTGGCGGCAGGCAGGATATAACAAGTCGCTGGACCGCCGACCTCCAAAAGTCGGGACACTGTTGATGCAATGTGGCCAAGGCATAGCGATTGATTGACCGCAGAAAGTATTAATCGCAACAAGGCCTGGCTGTTGTATTACAACCCGGAATACTTGAAGAAGCACCATCATATAACGGGCTGTGATGTGGCCATACACGTAAAAACGTGCGCGTTTTGTCAGAGTTAATTGATTGTTTTTCCATCAGCTGTTAGCGTATATGGCTGAAGTAAGGGGCATGAGCGTATCGGAGAAAGTGCTTTGCGTGCCATCAAGGATGGGAAAATGCGCATGCGCGTTTATTTAGTCGGGTAGGGACGATTGGGCAGATAATGAAATCAGCAATAAAATCAAAGGCTTAATTAATATTTGCAACAAGATGAGCCACTGATAAAACGTGCATGCTCAGAAATAGAACTGTTAGATGTTCACAATCACAGAATTTAGAGTTTGGTTCACCAAACTGAAAACGACTTGGGAGTATGGACTACAGTAAGTATCGAGGTCGATGCGTCGCTCGAAATAGAACTATCAACTGCCCCTTTGGTAACTTTGGAACAGGAGAAAGTAGATATGAAGAGCAATAGTAATAGCAATATTATGAAAAACGTAAAAAGTGGAATCGTGGCGTTTCTGGGGGCCTGGTGGTAGATTCTATTTCGAGCGAGTCGCAGCCAAAAATACTTTTGTAGTCTGCCTGGGAGCACGCCATGGGGGTTCGATTCCCCCGATCCCTCCATATAAATAAGGCTAGGGAAGCTCTACAAAAGCCTTTCGATTGCTTGTATCTACGTCAAATCAGTCATTTAAAACGACCGAATACAGTTCAGCATTCCCATTTTTATGGGTGATAGCCACATGGTCGGGCTATTGACCTGCTTCAATCCAGCAGTGCTTTCTGAACCCTCAGTAAATTCGCAAAACCCGCCAGTGTCATCAAGCGCTCCGTATTCTTGAGCAGTCCTCGATATCGAACCTTGTTATATCCAAAGACCTGTTTGATCACCTTGAACGGATGTTCGACCTTGGCCCGAATGCTTGCCTGTAAAGTCTGTTTCTTGGCTTCCAATGACGATACCTTCAGCTTTTTACGTTTGCTTGAGCGCAGAGGGTGTTCAAAGCTCTTTGTCAGCATAATTTTCAGATGAAAATTTTACGTTAAAACCTAACAGAGGAGGGCCAGGAAAAGAACATGCCATGTTATCGATGGCTTAACAGGGCTTATCAATATGATTAAATCAGTTTCAATCAGCCTGCTATTGGTGGCTGCATCATATGGTGATTGATTGACCGCAGAAAGTGTTAATCGTAGAGAATGCCGACCACAAGGTCTGGCTGTTGTATTACAACCCGGAATACTTGAAGAAATGTCATCATATAACGGGCTGTGATGCGCTTATCGGTAAGCTATCCGGTGTACTGGGCGCATTGTCACAAGCGGCGGTTCAGTAAGCACCAGCGCTGTAAATCAGTTCATAGCTGTGGCTGTAGATTTCCAGAATATTGCCGAACGGGTCTTCCATATACATCATGCGGTAAGGCTTCTCTCCTGGATAATAGTAGCGTGGTTTTGCCATACGTTTTTTACCGCCGGCGGCGACAATACGCTCAGCCAGTTCTTCTACATTCGGATCTTGTACGCAGAAGTGGAAAACGCCGGTTTTCCAGTATTCAAAGTTGTTGTCCGGGTTACGCTGGTTGTTGAACTGGAAAATCTCCACACCAACCCGATCGCCGGTCGACAGGTGAGCAATACGGAAGCTGCCCCAGCCTGCACCGAATACGTCGGTGCACATGTCACCGATGGCGCTGTCGTCTTCTTCTATATCAGTGGGTTGCATGATGAGATACCAGCCCATCACCTCGGTGTAAAACTTAACGGCGGCATCCAGATCCGGTACCGAGATCCCAATGTGTGAAAAATTGCGCGGGTAAACCTTGCTCATAAAGTGTGCTCCTGTATTGAGTCTGAGCACAGGTTACAAAGCCATAATGATTACGTAAAATTATCAAATATGATCAAAATGGTTATTTTTTGTAATGATTAATCCGACCTGGCTCCGCACTTTTTGTACTCTTGTCGAGGTAGGGCACTTTACCCGCACGGCCGAGAAGCTGCACATGACACAATCGGGTGTCAGTCAGCAGGTACATAAGCTGGAAGAGCAACTGGGGGTGGAATTACTGCAGCGACAGGGCAAGCAGTTTTCGCTTTCTGATGCGGGTGAACGGCTGTACCGCGAAGCGCGCGAGATTTTACTGGCGCTGGCAAATCTGCAGCAGCGAGTTGCTGCAGACCCGGCTTATGAAGGTGGGGTAAGAGTCATGTCGCCGGGCAGTGTTGGCCTGAAACTGTATCCTCAGTTACTGGCTTTGCAATGCACGCATCCCAAGCTGGTGATTGACTATCGCTTTGCCCCTAATGCGGATGTGGAGCAGGCCATTGCCGATGGCAGTGCGGATATCGGGTTGATGACCTCAAAGTCCAGTCTGACCGATGTTCGTTGCCAGGCCATCGCCGAGGAGCCGTTATGGCTGGTAACGCCGTCGGCCTTGCTTGAGCCGAGCTGGGAATCCTTGATGGCGTTGGGATTTATCGATCACCCGGATGGCTGTCATCATGCGGATTTACTGCTGGGGGCCAATTACACGGAGTACCAGCACAGCCAGCTGATACCCAAACAGGGGTTTTCCAATCAGATTGGTCTGATTCTGGAGCCGGTCAGTCTGGGGTTGGGTTTTACTGTGTTGCCAGCGTATGCGGTGGAAGCGTTCCATCGGCCAGATTTACTCAAGGTGCAGCCGCTGCCGAACCCGGTGAGTGAAACACTGTATCTGTGTGTCACACGTCAGAAAGTGCTGCCCCGCCGGATGCAGGTGGTTATTAACGAAGCCAGCCAATGGCTTGACTGAATAGGGCTTGAAGGTCAGTCCAGCGCTGCATCACACAGTGCCAGCCAGGCAGTCAGTCCGGCGGTTCTGAATTTCTTTTTGTGCAATACGATGTACAGGTTGCGGCCAAAGTCCCGTTGGGGAGTACTGACTTCGCAAAGGTCGCCACGGCGAAAATTATCTTGCAGTGCAATACGTGACAAGCAACTGATGCCCAAGCCAGCCTGAACCGCCCGTTTAATGGCTTCAGTGTGTTCCAGCTCCATGGCAATGTTCAGATGGGGCAGCAAGCCGTACATTCCGCGGTCAAATGCTTGACGGGTGCCAGAGCCTTCTTCTCGCAGAATCCAGCGTGCTTGTTGCAGCTGGTTATCTTCGGCCTGTTCTCCCTGGGCGAGAGGGTGGGATGGGTGGCAAAACACGACCAGTTCATCGGTTTGCCAGCGGCGGATATCCAGTTCGGGCTGGTTGATTTCCCCTTCGATCAGGCCGATATCCAGTTCAAAATTCAGTACCTTGTTGACGATGTGTTCGGTGTTGTCGACGGTGAGGGTGACTTCGGCTTCCGGGTGTTGCTGCATGTAATCGGCGACCATGCGGACCGCGAGGTAGTTGCCGATGGTCAGGGTGGCGCCGACCCGTAATTTGCCGGTGCCCTGGTGTTGCAGCAATTTGTTTTGCAGCGCCATGGCCTGCTCTGCGAGTGCCATGGCTTCGGGCAGCAGCAACCGCCCTTGTTCATTCAGTTGCAAGCGTTTGCCAACCCGGTCGAACAGTTTGAGGTCAAACTGGGACTCAAGGTCTTTCAGGGCACTGGATGCGGCGCTTTGGGACATCGCCAGGTGATCGGCAGCGCGGGTGAGATTACCGCTCTGGGCAATGGCTATAAATACTTCCAGCTGGCGCAGGGTGTATCTCATCTTCGGTATTTCCGATTATAGATATTTGAACTCCTTGTTTTACCGAAAAGTGGGCTGGCAGTACAGTGTGACCATCAATTAATGCACAACGGGTGGTTTGTACCCGTGCAGCCAACGCCATTTATCGCGAGAGAGTCATCATGAGTAAACTGATCAAGGAAACCGTCACCAGCGTGCACCACTGGAATGAAACATTGTTCAGTTTTACCACCACGCGTCATCAAGGGCTACGTTTCAAGAATGGTCACTTCACTATGATCGGTCTGGAAATTGAAGATAAGCCGCTATTGCGGGCGTACAGTATTGCCAGTGCCAACTATGAAGATGAGATGGAATTTTTCTCCATCAAGGTGCAAGACGGCCCGCTGACTCAACACCTGCAAAAGCTGGCGGTGGGGGATGAGCTGCTGGTGGGGACCAAGCCGGTCGGCACCCTGATTGCGGATAATCTCTTGCCGGGCAAGAACCTGTATTTGCTGAGCACCGGCACCGGGTTGGCGCCGTTTATGAGTATTATCAAGGATTACGAGGTTTATCAGCAGTTCGATAAGGTAATTTTGACACATGGGGTGCGGCAGGTAAGTGAGCTGGCGTACAAAGACCGGATTGAAAACGAGTTGCCCCAAAATGAATATTTTGGTGAAGAAATTCGTAATCAGCTGATTTATTACCCCACGGTGACCCGTGAGGCTTTCCGTAACCAGGGGCGGCTGACGGATCTGATTACATCCGGGAAGTTATTTGAGGATATTGGTTTGCCAGCTCCTGACCCGGAAACCGACCGTTTTATGCTGTGTGGCAGTCCGGCAATGCTGAATGATTTGACCAGCATCCTGGAAGGGTTGGGATTTGAAGAAGCCCGTGCTGGTAAAGCAGGGCACTTTGTTATCGAACGGGCATTTGTGGAAAAATAGCGAATTTTCTCAAGGCTCGACGACGTTTTCAGACTGCTCCCCCGCTTCTGGCAGTTGGCCCGGTTCGGCTTGTCGATCCGGGCTTTTTTGCGTCTGCTGGTAACAGGCCAGCCATTGACGCAGTAAGGCGTTGAGCTGTTGTTGTTCGTCTTCCTGCAGCAGGCCGGTCAGTCGCTTCATTGTGGCAGCGTGACCCTTGAGTGCCTTTTCTGTGACTATCTTGCCTTGTTCGGTCAGCTGTACCAGCAGTGAGCGGCGGTCCTGCTCACTGGGCAGGCGCTGGATCAGTTTGGCTTTTTCCAGTCGATTCAGGCGATTGGTCATGGCACCAGAAGTCAGCATGGCACTCTGGAACAGCTTGGTGGGGGTTAGTGTCCAGGGTTCACCACTGCGCAGCAGGGTCGCCAATACATCAAATTCTCCCGCGTTTAAGCCGGATTGTTTATGGCTGTCATTGATTTCCTGGCGAAGTAAATGACTGAGCCGGTAAAAGCGTCCCATCAGCTGCATCGGGCCGGTATCGAGGTCGGGCTTTTCTGTGGCCCATTGGCTGGCAATAAAATCGACGTGATCGGGGTGGCTCATGGTGATTCCTCGGCGTGCAGCCGGACAGTCGGTAAAGAAGGTAACAGACGGCTTATTTTGCTGCCTGTGGTGAAGATAGTCGACAGCGAGGGGTGGGTAAAGTATCTTTACCTGAAATATCTTTGTTTGAAGATAAATTCAAAGCTGATTCATTCGGGAACCTGTGTTTATGTTGAAGTACGGCCTTATTGCCTTGATTGCTCCACTGCTGTGGGGCACGACGTACTCCGTTACACAACACTGGCTAAGCGAGGTGGACCCAATCTGGTTGTCGGCTTTGCGTACGTTATTACCCGGCGTGATGTTATTGCCATTTATTCGTATTGCCCCTTTGTTGCTGCGCTGGCGTCAGGTGGTGGTCTTGGGCACGTTTAATATCGCCCTGTTTACCGTCTTGCTGTTTAAAGCGATCCAGCTGTTACCCGGTGGCGTGGCGGCGACATTGGTGTCGACGGTACCGCTACAAATATTGCTGATTCGTTGGCTGCAAGGGCGAGCACCGGCACTGAGGCAGTTGCTGGCGGCGGTCGGTGGTGTTGCGGGTGTGGCGCTGCTGGTGTGGCAGGCTCCGGAACCGCTGAACTGGCTAGGGGTGATGTATGCGTTGCTGGCGGGGTTGTCGATGTCGATTGGTATTTTGCTGATTCCCGTGCTGGGAGCTGGTATTGCGCCCTTGGCAATGGCGACTGGCCAATTCCTGTTTTCTGGCGTGAGTTTGACCGTGTTGGCGTTCATGACTGCTGCACCGTTGCCAGAGATCACCTTACCGGCGGTGTTGGCGATGGGCTGGATCGGGCCGCTTGGGATGGGCGTCGGTTATTTCTGCTGGTTTCGGGCCATGGGGCATATTCCGGTGGAGCGTTTGAGTTTTCTTGGTTTATTGAATCCACTGGTCGCCGTGCTGTGTGGTCTGATGTTGATGGGGGAAACGATGACTCCGACCCAGTTGCTGGGCATGGTGGTGGTGCTGGCGTGTGTTGTGGCGGCCCAATGGCCAGTGAAAAAAGCGGTAATGGCACCGGTGTGAGCGAATTGTGGCAGGTGCAGATGGCAGGTGGTGTCCGTCCGTCATGAAGAATCATGGAGAAGGGAGAGTGACTGAACTATCCTGTAGCAGTCTCTACTTTCTCGTGGTCGTGCCTGTGATAACAATCCTCCCTGTTGGTATATTTTGCTGTTGGCGAACGTTGGCCCGTGGGCTGTTGCTGGTGATGTTGCTGGGCAGTGCCCGTCTGGCTGCTGAAACCGTGGTGGGTCCATCGGCTGAGGTTGCCGGCACGGAGCTGGCAGACAAGCCTGAGGAGTCCATCAGCGCGTCCCGGTTATGGCGGGATGAGTTAAATGACCAGCAGGAGACTCCGTGGCTGGAAGATGAACCCCTGAAAACAGAAACCGTAGACGTCGAGATGATCTCGCCGGATGAATTCAAGCCAGCGATCCAGAAATATTATCCGCAGATGATACGTAAACGTCAGGTCGAAGCCTTGGCAGCGAACAGTCCTCATGTGTTGTTACCTCATCGGCCTAATTATGTGATGCCATTCACCTATCAGAGCAGCCCGAACAATCAGGAAGTCGAACGCCTGTTCGAGCATTATTCTGCCGATGATACATCGTATGACGGGGGCTTTGATCATGTGGAAGTGGTGATGCAGTTCAGCATCAAGTACGAATTGCTGGAAGGGATTCTGACCAAGCTTGATCGACTTGAAGTCGCCTATACCAACCGCTCTTACTGGCAGGCCTATAACTCCGATATTTCCAGACCCTTTCGGGAAACCAACCACGAACCAGAGATTATCTACTCCTGGCAGCCGGGTATTGACTGGCTGGATCGTGTGGGTATTGGTTTGAATCACCAGTCCAACGGTCAGACCAGTTCGTTATCCCGTAGCTGGAACCGGGTTATTCTTGAAGGGGCATCCGCTTTTTCGCATGGAATTTGGATGGGCAAGGTTTGGTGGCGTATCCCTGAAGGCAAGCAAGCCGATCCGTATGATCCATCCGATAACGATAATCCGGATATTGAAGATTATCTGGGATATGGCGAGCTGCGTTATATGCGGGTTTATGGTCAGCGCTCCGTGGGCATTATGTTGCGTAACAATCTGGATACCACAAACAATCGTGGCGCCGTCGAAATGGATTTTACGTTTCCTCTGACGCGCAAGCTCAAGGGTTTTGTGCAGTATTTTAATGGTTATGGCGACAGCCTGATTGACTACAACCATTGGCAGGAGCGGCTGGGAGTCGGTATCAAACTGACGGACTGGTTATAATCATGACTTTTACCGCAACGGGAACGATATGATTCGACTGGGCTTGATTGTCAATCCATTGGCTGGAATCGGTGGGTCGGTGGGTCTGAAAGGCAGTGATGGTGCGGAGACTATTGCCCAGGCGCTGGCGCTGGGAGCTGAAAAAAAGGCCGGATTACGGACGTTGCAGACTCTGCAGCGACTGGCTCCGCTGAAGGATCAGTGCCAGTTTGTCAGCTGCCCTGGGGATATGGGAGCGACCTGGCTGGCACAAGCCGGGCTGACTTGTTCGCTGCTGGATCTGCCGTCAACTGACGGCCGTCAGAGCACTCGTGACGATACTCTGAGCGCAGCGCGACTAATGCTGGATGAAGCTCTCGATGTCCTGTTGTTTGCTGGCGGAGATGGTACCGCCAGAGATATTTGTAGCGTGGTGGCTGATCAGTTGCCAGTGCTGGGTATTCCCGCCGGGGTCAAGATCCACTCCGGGGTATACGGCATTACACCGGTGGCCAGTGCAGAGGTGATTTGCCAGCTGGTGAACGGCGGGCTGGTGGATATCCGTGAAGCAGAAGTACGGGACCTGGATGAAGACGCCTTTCGACAGGGTGAGGTACGGGCACGACATTATGGTGATATGCGAGTGCCAATGGCCGGACATTTTATCCAGGCGGTCAAACAGGGAGGCGTGGAGCAGGAAACACTGGTTCTGGCGGATATCGCAGCCACGGTACAGCAGGAAATGGACGATGGCTGTTTGTATCTGATCGGCTCAGGCAAAACCACCCAGGGGATTCTGGCAGAGATGGGGCTGGACGGTACATTGCTGGGCGTAGATGCCGTGCTTGATGGTCAGCTGATCGGTCGTGACCTGAATGAGCAGGGTATTCTGGCACTGCTGGATGTTTACCCGCAACGTCAGGCAGTGTTGAGTGTGATGGGAGGACAGGGGCATATTATTGGCCGTGGCAATCAGCAGTTCAGCCGCACGGTGCTGACGCGTATCGGTCGTGACAATATCCTGCTGGTATCGACCAAAACCAAAATCACCGCGTTGTCAGGCCGACCGCTGGTGATCGACAGCGGAGACAGTCTGTTTGATGCACATTGGGCCGGTACCATGGAAATCCTGACCGGTTATCAGGACCGTATCTTGTATCCTGTGGGCTAGTAGGCAGTTATAGGTAAGAAACTGCTTGGCTGGAGGGAACCTATGGATTTTGTGGTCGTCTCTGTAATTCAACCGCTCAACATGAAGGAGCCGAAGGATGCCTGTGCCAATTCAGCTATATTGCTGCGCGGTTTTGAGTGTGTTTCAAGCCCAAGTAACTTATGTTGTTCAAAGCAGGCCGAGCAGACCGTCAGTATGGCTGTTGGCTACCATTTTGTCAGTGTTGGGTTCATGGGTACAGGCAGGCGAAGAAAGCGTTGATCGGTCTGCAGCGATTAAGCTATTACAGCAGGCCAGCTTTGGCCCTAGTCCTGATAGTATTGCTGCAGTGATGTCGAAGGGCATTGAAGACTGGGTTGATGAGCAGCTGGTACTGCCACAAAAATACAGTCAACTGCAGCGTACGATTCAACTGGCGTTAATGGAGGATCCTTCCCGGAATTGGTTTGAAACATCCAGTTTTAATTCTCAAGCAATACCTCGTGTACGAGACTTTCAGCAATCAGCTTGGTGGGAGCAAGCACTGACAGCTAAGGATCAACTACGCCAGCGAGTGGCTTTTGCATTAAGCCAATTGGTTGTAGTTTCTATTAATGAGCCGCCATTACAGGTGCGAGCAGAAGCCTTGGCGGCATATAACGATTTATTGCTTAAATATGCCTTTGGCAATTATCGGGATCTGCTGTCAGCGGTCACTTATTCTCCGGCAATGGGTATTTATTTGTCTTATCAGGGAAATCGTAAATCAAACCCAAAAACCGAGACATCTCCAGATGAAAACTATGCCCGCGAGCTGATGCAATTATTTACTATCGGGCTGTATAACCTGAATCTGGATGGTTCCATTAAGACAGATAAACAGGGTAATCCGATACCAGTTTATACACAGACAGATGTTATGGAATTGGCCAGAGTATTGACTGGCTGGGACCTACGAGGGAACAAGCACTATGGTGGCAGAAACCAGCGTCAGATTTTGGTTGTTGAGCCACTGGAATTCACCAAAAAGTTCCATGATTTTGGTAGCAAGATACTGTTGGGTGAGCCAATCGAGGCGAACCTGACAGGTAAGGCGGATATTGAAAGAGCCTTGGATATTTTATTTGCCCATCCGAATGTGGGTCCTTTTGTCAGTAAACATCTGATTCAGAGGCTAGTGTCATCGAACCCATCACCAGAGTATATCGGCAGAGTCAGTACTGTGTTTAATGATAATGGCAAAGGAATACGAGGTGATATGGCAGCAATGGTTCGGGCTATTTTACTTGACTCTGAAGCTAGAGACCAAACCTCTGAGGCGATGAAACTGAAAGAGCCAGTGCTGGCATTGTCGGCAGTGTTGAGAATGCTTGATGTTCAGCCTGCAGAGCCTTGGGAATCGATTCATGGTGGGCAGATGCATGATGTGATTTGGTTTCGTGATCTGGGCATTGGCCAAAATGCTTATCGCTCTCCTTCGGTATTCAATTTTTATTCTGCCGATTATCAGCCCTCTGAAGCAGGCTTTGTCGAACGGCAGTGGGTTGCTCCAGAAGCTGAAATTCTGGATGTTGAGGCCTTGGTTGCATTCAGTAATATCCTGCGGCACATATTATTGAGGAATGACAAGCAATCGCTGGCTATTCGAGGTGAAAAATATGCACGTAATATTAATAAACAACGCCGAAGACACCACGTCAATTTATTGGTAGATACTGGACCATGGTTGAAACGACTGGAATTGGCATTGGAAAATGACAGTAATGGAGACTTTTTACGGTTGAATAGCGATAACGTGGCACGCCGTCGAGCACTGGATGCGGTATTGGATCAACTGGAGTTGCCTATGTTAGGGAAAACGATGCCAGAGCCAGCCAGAACACGTCTGATTGAGTATCTTATGGTGCCTCAGCAACCTAAGAATCCTCGTTTGGAAGCACTCCAAATTATAGAAGATAGTATCCGGTTATTGGCTGCCATGCCGGAATATTGGACTCAGAACTAATTTCGAGGAGTATCTACTATGTCAGACCAACGTCCTTTCTGCGGGTCTCGTCGTCACTTTCTGAAACAATTAGCAGCAAGCGGATTATTATCAGCGACGGGAACTGGCATAACACATCGGGCTTGGGGAAATGACTCCGGTTCTTTGTTGTTACCTACAGATACAGGCTATAAGGCTTTGGTTTGTCTGTTTTTATCTGGTGGCAATGATTCCTGGAATTTGTTGATTCCATCCGCAAATGAAAGTAGTGAGGTGGATGTCGGTTATGGTTATCAAACATATGCTTCCCGCCGTGCTGGTATGGCTGTCAAGCAGCAGCAGCTGGATCTCCCTCCTGAGCAGGTTGGTAGTGCAGCAGCGAATCCGTATTATGATCAAAACAATGTCGTTGGTAGCTATTTCAAGGGGGTGTATCGGGTAGGTAAGCAATGGTCGGTTAACGGATGCGCACCAGAATTGGCTCGTTTGCAGCAGCAAAATCAGTTGGCTTGGATTGTTAATTCGGGGGTGTTGGTAAAGCCGATCAATCGTCAACAGTATGGATTGGGAGGCTTACCATCCTTTTTGTTTGCTCATAACCATCAGCAGCGCTATCTAGCGACAGCAGATGGCACAGCTACTGAATCGCTGGGCTGGGCTGGGCGTTTGGCAGACATGTGGCTATCGGGGGCTGCCAAGGGGATTAATAGTGGGCATCTGCTGGGTATGAATATGGCGATAGGGAGGAGAAAGCCGATGTTTGCATCAGCACTGGCTCCAGAGAGAGTTATCCCGATTGGTAAGCCTTTAAAAATGGATAGAATCAGCAAGGTTGGTTCGGAGAATGAACAACACCGAGCTGATGTGCTGAATGCTTTGAATGCTTTTCCTCGTCGAGGTTTATATGAACAACTGTTTGCTAACCGCCAGCAAACGATCATTGAGATGCAGACGTTGCTGGATGTGGAGTGGGGCAATACACAGGACTATTCGTTATTACAATTGGGCAGTTATGGTGAGTCATTGTTCAGCATACCAGACGCCGGTTTGATTGGTCTCAGTAGTGAAGTACATGCTGGATTGATGCGGCAGCTTGAGACTGTTGCTCGTATGATAGAAATTGGCAAACGGCAAGGTTTACGGCGTCAGGTATTTGCAGTCTCTCTGGGGGGGTTTGATACTCATGCCCAGCAAGCCAATAAACATCCATTGTTATTGCGTAATCTGAGCTTGTCTATCTGGCACTTTCAGCAAGCAATGAAAGAATTAGGCATGGAAAATAATGTTACTCTCTATAGTCAGTCAGATTTTGCCAGAACTCTGCAAAACAATGGTGATGGTACGGACCATGCTTGGGGAGGGCAGCAATTTGTTGTTGGCGGAGCTGTTAACGCTGGTATTTATGGGCAGGTACCGGATTTACGTACAGAAAGTCTGCAGTCTGTGCCAGATAAGCGAGGTCGAATGATCCCGAGTTTGGCCAATGAACAAACGTTGGCTTCTTTGGCAAGCTGGTTCGGTGTTAGTGATTCTGATATGCCGTATTTGTTTCCACATCTGGCTAATTTCCAGAGTTCAGAATCAATATCTTCAGCTTGGCTGGATTTGATGAAGAATGGATAATCTGGATATTGGACTACATGTATTACAAAAAATAAGGACTGGCTTACTATATAATAAGCCTTCTTGATATTCTGGATATCATTTTTTTAGTAATGCCGGCAAGTAACTGCTTTAAATATTGGGCAGATTTATTATTTTATACGTACTATTATTGGGTGGCCTAACCACCATTCCAATAAAGGAGTTGTTATGTCTCAGTCTTTAGTGATCGATTTTGTGTCCGATGTGGTATGTCCCTGGTGTGCCATTGGTCTTGCCAGTCTGGAGCGGGCATTGGAAGCATTGGGTGATGACGTGGATGTTTCGATTCGTTTTCATCCTTTCGAATTGACGCCAGGCATGGGCAGTGAAGGTGAGTATGTCGGGCCATATTTATCAAAAAAATATGGTCTTTCTGCCGCACAGGTAGCCGACAATCAGGCGCAGATTACTGCTCGTGGGACGGAGGTTGGTTTTGTATTTGATTTTCGGGACGACAGTAAAAAATACAATACTTTCAAGGCGCATCGGTTATTACACTGGGCTGGGTTGCAAGCTGGTGATGCTCAGCTGGCGCTAAAAAAAGCCTTGCTGCTGGCGTATTTCAGCCATAACCAGAATCCGGACGATATTGAATTGTTGTGTGATCTGGCCCAACAGGTGGGGTTGGATGCTGAAGCTGCGCGTAGCGTGCTGGAAAGTAATCAGTATGCTGAAGACGTGCTGGATGCGGAGCAATATTGGCAGCAACAGGGCATCAGTTCGGTGCCGGCGATGATTTTTAATAATAGCTATCTGGTGTCTGGCGGTCAGCCAGAGGCCGCATTGACTCGGGTGATACAGGAAGTCTTACGACGCTCCGAGGCGGCTGACTAGCCTTTTTAGGCTGGTGGTTGGTCAGGTTGATTGAGTCACCAGTGGTATGTTTTTAGTCAAAGTGGTTTCCAGTTGTACTCAAGAGGTTTAAGTTTGGGCCGTTAATTTCTGACTTTCAGAGTTTTGTTAACGCTTTATTAACCTTTGTTCGTACAGAATTCACCGATAGACATAAGCTGGTTATCAACCCGCTGTACATGTTGATCTGAATTGACTGAGTATGGAAACCTCTATGAAATCCGCTACACGCCTGTATATCGGCTTGCTATTGACCACGACCCTGTTGTGGTTGTTAGCCGATACTCTGCTGCCTGATCCTTTTACCTATTTTTCCTTTCGCCATGTATTTAACCAGTACAGCGGCGTTATCGCGATTACCGTTATGAGCCTGGCCATGATACTGGCCGCCCGTTCTGCTTGGCTGGAAGTCCACCTGAATGGCCTGGACAAGATGTATCGGCTACACAAGTGGCTGGGTATCACGGCATTGGTCGCCTCAGTCTTGCATTGGTGGTTTGCCAAGGGAACCAAATGGATGGTGGGCTGGGGCTGGCTGGAACGACCGGAGCGCGGGCCAAAACCGGAACAGGTGTACGGGCTGATTGAAGGAATATTCCGTAGTGTGCGCAGTCTGGCCAAGGATGTTGGCGAATGGGCGTTTTATGGTGCGGCGTTGTTGATGGTGCTGGCGTTGATCAAGCGCTTTCCCTATCACTGGTTCAAAAAAACGCACACCCTGATTGCGGTAGCGTATCTGGCTCTGGTTTTTCATGCGGTGGTATTGGTGGAGTTCGATTACTGGTCACAACCGATTGGCTGGTTACTGGCTGTGTTGATGTTGGCAGGAACAGCCGCTGCCTTGTGGATTCTGGCAGGCCGGGTCGGCAAAAGCCGCACGGTGGCTGGCCAGGTGGAGGACGTGACTCGTTATCCGGAGATGCAGTCGATAGCTACCCGTATTCGTCCTGAGCGTGGCTGGCCGGGTCATCAAGCGGGGCAGTTTGCCTTTTTGAAAACCTGCGCTGATGAAGAACCTCATCCTTTCACCATTGCATCGGCCTGGAATCCGGCGGCTCCGGTGCTGGTGTTTATCAGTAAAGCGTTGGGAGATTACACGGCCCGTATGCTGGATGAGCTTGCTCCCGGTACGGCGGTCTCGGTGCAGGGGCCGTATGGTTGTTTCAATTTTGAGGATAGCGCTACGCATCAGATCTGGATTGGTGGGGGGATTGGTATCACGCCTTTTATTGCCCGCATGCAGCAATTACAGCAGCAGCCCGGTTCACAGCAGATTGACCTGTATTATGCGGTGGCCGAGATCAATAGTGACGTTCTCGAGCAGCTGCAAGCTGCTGCTGATCAGGCTGGTGTTACATTACATCTGGTCTTGTCTGGCCAACACCAGCGTCTGACCGCCGCGCAGATCATGGCGGAGCTGCCGACGTGGCGGCAGGCGAGTGTCTGGTTCTGTGGCCCATCGGTATTTGGTCAGCAACTCAAGCGTGATCTGAGTGCTGCCGGTATGCCCAGGGACCAATTCCATCAGGAAATGTTCGAAATGCGTTAGCCCTGCGAATGCCAGCTGCCTGTTCTGTATGATCACTGCCTGAGGCATATTTATATGCCGTTTAATAAGGGGTACTCCGTGACGGTATGGCGCTGGTTAACACCGGGTTTTGTGTGGCAACAGCTGGACTGTATTGATGATGAGGTGAGGGCGGAAAAAGCAGCGTATACCTTGTCTGATCATCAGTACGAACGGCATCGGGTCTGGATGGTCGTGGGCATTGCCTGTCTGTGTCTGACCTTGGTGCATTACGGTAAATACAGTTCGAATCTGGAAGCCTTGATCCGTTGGCTGGATGCTGGCTGGTCGGCTGATGGGCGCTGGATCAACGATTTTATGCGCAGCCAATATCGGTCGCTGTATGGCTATTGCTGGTGGGGAGGCATCCACCTTGTTGGTTTTATCGTGATACCGATGCTGACCATCAAGTGGCTATTCAAACAGCGATTGGGACAGTATGGCTGGCAATGGGGTGAGGTACACAAGCACTGGCCTGGTTATCTGTTTCTGGCGTTACCGATTATGGGGTTTGCTGTGATCGCCAGTTTTGGGGATGACTTTTCCAGGCATTATCCTTTTTACCAGCAGGCGCATCGTAGCGGCCTGGATTTGCTGTCCTGGGAGCTGATTTATATTACGCAGTTTGTGGCGGTGGAGTTCTTTTTTCGTGGCTATTTGGTGAATGGGTTGCGGCGTCAGTTTGGTAGCCTGTCGGTAGCGGTGATGTGCTTGCCTTACTTGATGCTGCATTTTCCGAAGCTCTGGCCAGAGTCATTGGGTGCTATTTTATTCGGTTTTTTTCTGGGCATCCTGGCCTTGATGTCACGCTCGATCTGGGGAGGAGTGGCGGTGCATGTGGCGATTGCCCTGACCATGGATCTGGCCGCGCTGATTCAAACGCGCGGTTTGCCAGATCACTGGTAGCTGCATAGACAGGCTGTTTTCTTGCTTCTGGTGTATCCGTTGGGTCTGCTAGTCCGCCAGCTGTTCATACATGATGGCGACTGCGGACATCTTGTTAAAGATGGACTCACTGGTGACGGAAATCACGGTCGGAACAAAATGGCCCTGTTCATCCAGCTTGAAGCCAGAATTGGAGAATTTCCATTGCGATTTCACCTTGGCTAACGCTGTAGAGATTTCAGATGTATTGGCATTTGAGTCGGTCAGGGAGTTAAGGGAATCATCAAATTCTTTGACCGACTGATCAAAATCCTGCTTCAGGTTTTTACCATCGACGTTCCAGTACAGGGCAAAATAATACTTGGCAATTTTTTGTGTCAGGGTGGTGCCGTGTTCTGATACTTCAATCAAGTGAGCAATCGGTGAGTTGGATTGACGGGCGATGGTCGCCACAGCCTTGTCACAAATAACCAGCAATTCTTCACTTTCCTGAATGATGGCGGTAGCGTTGGCCTGATTTGGCGGGGTAATGATGGCACTGCGGTAGTGCTCCCAGACATTACCAATCGCCTGAATGGATTTGCCAGCAGCGTTGTTCTCGGAATATTCCATCAGTGATTGATAGCGGGCTTCAAAGGTGGCAATGCTTTCATCCAGATCTTTCATCGCTTCATCGGGGCGGATACCCGCACCAATAGCCATATAATCCTTGGCCATACGTTGCGATAGCATACACAGGCTTCCGGTCAGGTATTCTGCTTCAGATAGGGTTAAATCGGCTGCGTGTGAACACAGCGGGAAAAGCAAGGAGAGTGTTAAAGCAGAAGAAGCCAGATATTTCATAGGGTCATATTCACAGTATATTAATAGATGCCTTGACCGGAGTGAACGTGCCAATGAGCGCTGGCGTGGCTTACTTTAGGTCAGTAATTGTTAAATTGTAGTACAACAAAAATGTTTGTATGTTTTATTTTGTGATCAGCTTTGTGTCTTTTTGTGAATGCCACAACAGGGTGGCGCAGACCATATCAATAGGCAGTACGAACGGCAGTACGAACAGATCCCACCGTTATCCTGACTGGGCAGTCGGCAGCAGGCTGCGATACATATAGATCGTGGTGTTTGGATCGTGGTGTTTGGATCGTGGTGTTTGGATCGTGGTGTTTGGATCGTGGTGTTTGGATCGTGGTGCTAGCGACGATGGCGAGTGGGGTTCGGTGAATCCGCCTGGTAATGCAGTCCCGGGAGTGGCTCCCGGGAGCGTAGATCTTCAAATTTCAAATCAGCTGCACAAACTCAGCGTCATTTTGCATTCTGCCAGTACTTGCTGGGCAAAATTAATATAGTCACGAGTGACCAGACCTTCAGGCATGGATTCACGCAACATCAGTACGATGGTCCAGATCCCTTCGGTTGGCATTTGCATTGGCAAGGAGGCAGAGCAATTGCGAAAACAATGTTGCCCGTCGAGACTTCCCAGTGGTTGGCTGGCAATCAGGTAACCGGAGAAATCACCGCCGCGATAATCCGATTCCAGGGCCCATATTTCCAGTACCAATCCACCGCTGACGCTGTCGGCACTGCGGCGGCTGGCCACCTCGGCAACATCCAGGTAGAGGGTTTCACCTTCAATGTGATAACTACAGACGCCGTTGAGCGCCAGTTCTTTTTCGGCAGATGCCAACGGAATTTGCATCAGAGTAGCCATGAACAATATCCTGCGGGGAGTATAGGAAGGAGGCATATCATAGCAGGGAAAATGACCAACAGCAGAGGGCCGGAACAGATAAAATATCCTGTTTCTGGCCTCTGATATGATTACTAACGCATGTTAGTTTTTGGTGGGCGCTGCTTGCGCCTGATTGATGCTGAGGGCCATGGCTTCAGCAACTTTAATGCCGTCGATAGCGGCTGACATAATACCACCGGCATAGCCTGCCCCTTCTCCACTTGGGAACAATCCCTGAGTATTGATGCTTTGTAATGTCTCGTTATCGCGCTTGATGCTGATGGGAGCGGACGTTCGGGTTTCTACTCCGGTAAGCAGGGCGCCATCGAATGAAAACCCTTTGATTTTCTTGTTGAATTCCGGAATGGCTTCGCGGATTGCATCGATGCAGAAGTCCGGTAACGCTTCGGATAAATCCGTCAGCTTGATGCCTGGTTTGAAAGAGGGTTGTACGGTACCGAGTCGGGCCGGTTTTTCGCCGCGCAAAAACGCGCCAACGGTTTGTGCGGGAGCATCGTAGTTACTGCCGCCCATGACATAGGCATGGCTTTCCAGTTGTCGCTGGAACTCGATTCCCGCCAGTGGGCCGCCAGGATAATCAGAAGGATCGATGCCGACGACGACGGCACTGTTGGCATTACGCTCGTTACGGGAATACTGGCTCATGCCATTGGTAACGACACGGTTTTCTTCCGATGTGGCGGCGACAACGGTGCCACCAGGGCACATACAAAAGCTGTAGACTGAGCGGCCGTTCTTGCAATGGTGTACCAGTTTGTAATCGGCAGCGCCAAGAATCGGGTTACCTGCGTTCGGACCAAAGCGGGCCTTGTCGATGACGGATTGTTCGTGCTCGATGCGAAATCCTACAGAGAAGGGTTTGGCTTCGATATACACCCCCCGATTCAGCAGCATTTCAAAGGTATCACGGGCGCTATGGCCAACGGCAAGGGCAATATGGCGGGCATTGATCCGCTCACCACTGGCCAATGTAACGCCCGTTACCTGGCCGTCGTCAATGTGCAGGTCATCCACCCGGGCGCTGAAACGTATTTCGCCGCCGAGCTCAAGGATGCTGGCGCGCATTTGCTCAACCATGGAGACCAGCCGGAAAGTGCCGATATGAGGCTTGCTGACGTAGAGGATTTCTTCTGGTGCTCCGGCAGCAACAAATTCTTGCAGTACCTTGCGGCTGTACTGTTTGGGGTCTTTGACCTGGCTATAAAGTTTGCCATCTGAAAATGTCCCGGCACCTCCTTCACCAAACTGGACGTTGGATTCGGTATTCAACTCCCGCTTGCGCCAAAAACCGAACGTATCCTTGGTGCGTTCGCGGACTTCTTTGCCTCGTTCCAGAATCAGTGGCTTGTAACCCATTTGTGCCAACACCAGACCGGCGAGTAACCCGGCGGGGCCAAAGCCGATAATGACAGGCCGTTCATCCAGAGACGCCGGTGCCTGGGCAACCGGGTGATAGTCCAGATCAGGTGTCGCTTTGACCTGTTGGTGATCGGCGAAGGTTGCCAGTAGCCCGGTTTCGTTTTGTACGTCTACATCCAGTGTATAGATCAGGCGGATTCTGGTTTTTTTGCGGGCATCGTAGCCACGACGAAAGATCTGAAACCCAAGTAACTGCTCTGCCGGTATATTCAACAGCGATAATATGGCGTCTTCCAAAGCCGCATCATCGTGATCTAGGGGAAGCTGGATATTGGACAGTCGTATCATGGGGAATGGGTGTACTCAAAGAATAGGTTGGCATTAAAGGTCGAAATTTTACGTCAAAATGGTGTAAAAATCTGCGCTTGGGCGACCAGAAATGCCCTTGGCCTATTCGCTGAAAAGCGGAGCGATCCCATGGATTCACAAGGCTGCCAGAACGACGTTGGCGGATCGTATCCATTCAGAGGTTGAAATTTTCCGGCGAACCAAAGAGCATGGGCGCATTACATTATAAGGTGTTGTTATGTTGTCTTTTTTTCGTACGGTCAGCTTGCTGGAAGGATTGTCGTATCTGGTAATCTTGAGTGTCACTCTGGGGCTGATTTCACGTGATTATGTCTCTCTGTTAGGGATGACACACGGCGTGTTGTTTATGCTGTACATGGTCTGCTCGCTGCTGGTAGTCAATAGGCAACAGTGGTCAGTTGGTGTTTGGGTGCTGGTGTTGCTGGCTTCTTTGATCCCCTTTGCTTTTATTCCGGTTGAACTCTTTTTACGTAAACAAGCGGTGCGCCCGGTAGCTGCTTCCTAGCCTGCAGCAACAGGGGGTGATTCGGATATGATCTGGCGCAGCGGTCTCGTTCAAGGGCTGCGCCAGAGACGGATTACCGTATGACTACGGTACCGGTATGGTCAGATACGTTGCAGTTGCTTTTCCAGGTCATGCACCTTGCGGCGAGCAAGTGCCAGGTTGGAGGTACTTTTGTTCAGTACCAGGTAGAGGAACAGCCCTTCGTTGCTGATGCTGGGGCAAATAATATGTAACTGGCTCTCCAGCGTGATCAGAATATCTTCAATTCTTCCTTGGACCCCCAGGCTGGCCATCACTTTTAACTTGGCTTTGACTACTTCACTGTTGCCTGCGGCAGCCAATTCCAGGTCGACGCCACTGCCGGCACTGCCCAATAGCATGCCTGATGTGTAATCGACTACGGCAGCTCCCATTGCACCGTCAATATTTGCCATGCCGTTGACGGTATCACTGATCGTTAACATATGGATCTCCTTATCGTATTTTATGATGTGTGGTGCTCTAAAATATTCTATATGGCGATTGTTACTCTCTGATTTCAATTCGTTTTATAATTGCTCTCAATTGGCCAATGTTCATGCTGTCTGTTGCAGAAGCTGTCAATATATAATCATTTTCTTGGATCGTTAAGGATGTAAATATGATATTTCCATTGTCAGACTCAATGAATGCTGTCTGAAACGGCTTGGATAAAATTTGGCGTGCAACTGCATTACTGACGGAGTAAAGGGTGCTGGAGGCTGCAGCCATGGTATCGGCTTCAAATGATATGCCATTTTTGAGAATGTTGATAACAGGAAAGCCATCGAGTGTAGACAGACAGAGGCATTCTATCTCACTGTGTCTTGCCAAGTGTTCTGAGAATATTGCTTTTATTTTTTGATGTAAATTGTCAGAAATCATCATTGGGGTTGGCCTCTGTTGTTATACATTCTTCATCTATTTGAAGCGACAAGAATATTTCCAATAATAACAATGAAGACTCCTTGTCTCGAGGGTCTACCGGAATGATAGGGGCAACCAGTTGATGTTTGGATAAAACATGTTCAATATAATCGATTAATACTTCCATATCATCAGTTGGAGCCTGTTCACAGTGACTGATACCGATAATCAGTGGCGTTTTGGTCTGGCCTGGCTGGAAAAAGGTGAGAATCTGGTCGAGTTCCTCCAGGTTAAGGCCGTCACCGTATTTTACCAGGATAAATAATCCCCATAGGCCATTGCGAACCATATTCCACAGCATGCTGAAGCGCTTTTGTCCTGGTAGTCCATATAAACCAAGAGCGGTCTGTTCATCGAGTGACAGGCGGCCGTAGTCGATGCCAACGGTTGTAAACTCTTTACCAATATCGACGCTGGAGCGGGCTTCAGTAGCGAAGGGTGAAATTTCACTGATGGTTTGGATGATCTGGGTCTTTCCAGCGCCTACTTCGCCAACAATTGCCAGTTTTTTATAAATTCGATCCATCTTTACATCGCCTTGCGGGAACTGGTTAGAAAGCGCTTCATCAGTGAACCAAAACGATCCAGTGGGGCGGGCTGGCTAACAGATTTTTCAGCTACCTTGAGGTGTTGTTCTGCTGGTGCTTCATTGACGATCAGGACCCCCAGCTTGATGAGTGCCGACAGTAATGCTTTCAGCTCGGGTTCCGATGCCCAGATACCCTTGTTGTATAAGGTCTGATAGGAAATCTTATGATGACTTAATAAACTGCAGGTTTTCATGATGGGGGGCGTGAGTTGTAACTGGGTCGGTTTTGGCCAGGCTGAAAGACTCAATAATTTATGTTCAAAATCAATACTGGCGGGTGATTGTGGCGACTTAGTACAGGCAAGAGGAGCCGCTTCAGATATACTGGGATGCGAATGTTCTGGAGGTTCGGGTGGTTTGGCTGAGGGGAAAAAAGTATCAAAAATAAGCTGATCTTCTGGTGAGCCAAGAGTGATAGAAGGAATGACTTTTTTCCTGAGATTGAAAAGATAGTCAGCATGGGCTTCAGATTGCTTGTCAAAAAACTTCAATCGCCAATGAGTAAATATTACCTTGTTGATATTCTGATTGAACAAAATGGAAATATATTTAATACGATGGTCACGCCGGATTCGATACAGGTTGGTGGCTAAACTGTCAGGGTTGCCTTCAAGAATCAGGAGGAAATTATCATCAAAAGCAATAAATATACCATTTGACTCATGTGACAATCTGTACGATCTTAGTTCGTTGAATATATCGAGAATATAGGCTGAGTGATTGTCAAAAGCCCCGGTCTGAAGGGTTCCTATGCATCCAATTCGCTTCATAATATTTGACCACCTTTCCTTTGTAGGCTATTTGAACGATCACTTATGGGCCATTGACTATGGCATGACTGCTATAAACACGTGGTGCTATGCGATATCTAAGGCTGATTGATCATGGTCACTGCTCCTGAATGAACTTACTCTCCCTTAAGTCATTACATTATAAATGGTTATTACTCCTTTAAAGATAGTTGGGTAGCTGGATGCAGACTTTAAAAATCGTTGCGCGGTGCTTCGGTCTGCTGTGATTTTTTGATGCTAGCAGCCATTGCATCAGGCATCAACCGGTTTTGGGGTTGGTTGGCAGGTACTCATTGAGATACTTATTAATAGTCAGGAAGGTTCCGATACTTCGGATAAATTTCCCTTATATCTACTTCTACGGAGTAGTAATGGCTGGACTGCTCTGCTTGGAGATAGTTCCCAATTAAAAAGCCAAAGTGTCAGGGAATTGCCATGTACTGTGTAACGGTGCAAAGCTGTGCAATACCTGTCCTGGTGTCATTTTTAACAGCTGATTATTTCCTATACTCGGTACAACGCTGATGATTTGAATCATTCAGCCATGAGCTCCAACAGGAGCAAGGAATCGACAGGAGATAATCATGACACATATTTTAACGAACTCTCGTAAAGCAGTTGCTGGTGGCATGCTGGCTATTTTGCTGGGCACCACATCGATCATGGCGATAGCGGCTGATGACCGACCAGATAAAGCCAAGGGCATGAAGGATGGCCAGGCTTGCGTTGACGAAAGAAGTGGTGGTTTTGGAATGCATCGTCGCGATCAAGACGGTATGGGTATGGGTATGGGTATGGGCCAGGGCATGGAACGCATGGACGGACGGTACAAATTGGCGTTTCGTGGCCTCGACTTGACGGATAAGCAACGTGACGATATTCGGGATATCCGCGATAGCATGCAGAAAGATCGTTGGGCTGTGACTGGTAAAATGATGGATGCGCACAACAAGATTCGTGATTTGCGCGAGGCCGATAAGTTTGATGCAAAAGCCATCAACAAAGCCTACGAAGAGCTGGCTGAGCTGTACCAGGAAATGTTCATGATTGGTGTTCAGGCCAAAACCAGCATGGTGTCTTTGTTGACTACTGAACAGCGTCAGCAATTGAAGGAAGAGCGTCATCATGGTGCTCGCGGCTAATGGCTTAGTCTCTGGGCTTTTCTGATTTGGCTCCACGCCTGCGCGTGGAGCTTGTTTGCTTCGTACCACATCTGCAATACATCCTTCTGTATCACCCCTCTATCAATCCAGATCGGCAGTTTGGGCTTTTCAAGCCACTGTGATGGTTGTGTATGTCAGTACCAATAAAAGCATATCTAAAAGATATATTTTGTATATACTATTGCTATCTTTGGACGTGAGGGGATTTCCATGGCTGTAGATGAAACGGATAACAAGCCTGCCAGGCGTAAGGCAAGTAAGAAAGATGCCCAACTGCTTATTCGTATCAGCAGCGCAGAGCGGGATGAATTCATCAGTCTTTGCGAAGAGCTGGATACCAGTGCAGCCCGAGAGATCCGCCGGTTTATTCGTACGTTTGTACGAGAAAACATCCACGATTGAAGATAATTCACGCGTAACAATATCAGTCAGTAGTACTGACAGGAGCGATAAGTATGAGCAAGAAAACCAACGTATCCAAAAAAGTCGTTAGCCTGAAGAAAGCGATCAAGGCACGCAAAGCCAAAGTTGCCAAGCATGAAGGCAAACTGAAGCAACTGAAAAAGCAGCTGAAAAAAGCCGCTTGATATCCGTGATCGTCATGGCCGTTTAGCCTGCCATGGACGTGACCGCGACACTGCCAGTCTGGCGGTGACAGAACCCCGCCTTGTGCGGGGTTCTGAGTTTTGGGGGAAAGCAATCCATTAGCGCCCTCGCTAGCGAATCTCAAGATAAGGCAGCCAGCGTGATTTGGGGTCTGTTTCATCACGTTCTGCTGCGCTGATGGGCGGAATATCGAGGTTGTCCGGGGGAGAAGCCAGCAGGTTCAAATCCACGGCTTGTGCTGTTCCCTTGATGATTCCGTCTTCAATCCGCAAGTCGTAATAAATACCGTTCCAGAAGTTGGCACCAAACTCCGCTGGCTGTTTATACATAAACAGCAGGTCGTGGGAGAGCCAGACAAGGTTGTCCGGGGTCAGGGTATGGGGCTGGGTGTAGGGGTACGACAGATGGCACATCAGTTCTGGCCCTTCGAGGCATTTCATCTCTTTCATGGAGAGGAAAAAGTCCTTGAACTTGTCATGGTGCCGCTGCAGCTGATAGCTGATCTGTGTGCCGCTGGTATCAAACGTCACCCGACCAATATCGATGGCATTGCCTTTTTTATCGATCAGGAAAATGGTTTTTTCACCATCCAGAGCGTTTGCGTAAGCTCCGGGGATATAAACCGTCGTGATGATGAGGAAACTCATCAAAATAAATGCTCTGGCTTGTTGCAACATACAACCTCCTGCAGGGGCGTCGCTTGCGTTGTTATTATTGTGCGATATATGAACAGTCTGGGCAGTGTATCGGGCAGTCAGGGGATTACCATGCTGCTTGGGTACTGGATTGGATGTCGATCAGGTATTAATGGTGGTGAGGCGCTGTTGCCAGGCATGGCAGCTGCAGAGTATGTGATACCGTGCTGGCAAGCGGTGGAGCAGGAGGGTTTGAGTTGCTGCGAGGACGTGTTGATTGACAGTGACGGGCCAGTGGCCCGTCACTGTCAGGGATATCAGGCTTTGCTGAAAACCGCGCAAAACATGGTATCGCTATCGATGCCAGGAGCACCCAGCAGTGTCTGTTTGACCAACACAAAGTCTGGATTGGCTTCGAGAAAACGATGACAGACGCTTTCGTTTTCTTCCACTTGCCAGCTGCAAGTGGCGTAGATCAAGCGGCCGCTGGCACGCAGTGCTTTGGCGGCACGGTCGAGCAGGTTGAACTGTAATAGATGCAGTTCTTTGGTGTTGTCTGGCGTCAGACGCCAGCGCGCGTCCGGATTGCGGCGCCAGGTACCGGCATTGGTACAGGGAGCGTCAACCAGAATACGGTCAAAGCCTTGTTGGCGGGCAATCTCGATGGGCAGGCGCAGCGGTGCTTCGCCATCCCAGACAAAGTTGCGGATATTGGCGATGGCGGCGCGTTTGGCGCGTTTTTTTAATTCATCGAGCTTGTACTGGTGCAAATCCGTGGCAATCACCGCGCCTTTTTTACCCAGCGCAGAAGCCAGTGTCAGGGTTTTGCCACCGGCTCCGGCACAGGCATCCCAGATTTTCTGTCCTGGCTGGACATCAACCAGCTCACAGATCAACTGGCTGGCAGCATCCTGGATTTCAACTCTGCCGGCTTTGAAGGCATCACTGCGGGTGACGTCATTGCCGCCTTCGGCAGCGTGAACGGTATGGGTCTGGCCATCCAGGCTGACAGGGTACTGACGGACGATGACGCCATCACGTTTCAGTGCCCGTTCGAGTGATTCATCATCGGCACTGGTTTTACTGGCGACCTGACGCAACCACAGTGGTGGTCGGCGGGTTTGTTGTTCAATCCAGTGCTGCAGGGTGTCGTCGCTCCAGCCGGATTTTTCGGCCCGACGTTTGAGCGCCGGTTCCCAGCCTGGACGCAGACCATGCCATAACAGAAACAGGGCGTTGTCTGCAGACTGCGCCACCCGTTGGCTGAATTCGGCAAAATGCTCGCGGCGGGCTTTTTGCTGGGCGATTTCCGGCAGACGCCAGTCGGCTTCATTGCGTAACTGCAGCCAGTACCAGAAATGTTGCGGGTCGGCCTCGGTGGTGTCATTCGGCGACCAGGATTGATCCCATCCGACCCAGTCGTCGAACCCCGGGTCCTGGAAGCTATGCTCCAGCGCGTCGGCCAGTTGGCGATAACGCATGGCGTCCATCATGGCGTTGTCGATCGCCATGCGGTAACCACCGTGATAACGCTTCTGGTATTTGGCGCGTTGCTTCAGCCAGCGGTCAAGCGGCGGGTGAGGGATGGTATCCAGCCAGTCCTGCCAAACGGTCAGCAGGTCGGAGTAGGTAATCAGAAAAGTATCCTGGTGGGTCATTCGGCGTTCACAGCTGTAAAAAATCAGTGCCCAGTTTACCCGAATATACGGTGATCGTTGTGCTGTTTTGTGTGTTCGCTGGTAATCCCGTTTTCATAAGGCATAATGCCCGCTTTTTCTGAAGGGGTAATCCGATGAGCATTGAGCATACTTTGCTGGAACGTAGCAACCACAGCTGTGAATTATGCGGTGCGACAGATGATCTGTCGCCGTGGGCAGTGCCGCCGCAAGAGCTGGCGTCGTCGGATAACCATATTCTGTTGTGTCCTCACTGTCTGGCGCAGATTGAAGGGGCCGAACTGGATCAGAATCACTGGCGTTGCCTGAACGACAGCATGTGGAGTCAGGTGCCGGTGGTTCAGGTGATGGCTTACCGCATGCTGAAGCGCTTGAGCACCGAGACCTGGGCCCAGGATCTGATGGACATGCTGTATCTGGAAGACGATACCCGCAAGTGGGCCGAAGCCGGAGCAGCCGCTGAGGATGAGGAGCCAACCCTGGATGTGAATGGTGTGGCCCTGGCGGCCGGCGACAACGTGACACTGATCAAGGATCTGGATGTCAAAGGTACCAGTATGACGGCGAAACGCGGCACCGCGGTACGAGGGATTTCGTTAAGCGATAATCCCAAGCACATTGAAGGTCGTGTAAATGGCCAGCGGATTGTGATTATTGCGGCTTACTGCAAAAAATCCTGATACCCCACCCCAATGTTTGCGCCCTGTGGGCCAAAAGCAAATCACCGACGGGGCTGGGCCTCGTCGGTGTGTTATGTTCGTTCCTTTATCCTTTAATAGTCTCTTATAGTCTCTGCGTATTATCTCTTCTGTTTGCTGCTGGGCAGCCCCGTCACTGATTGAATCATTTTCCTGCCGGCGTATTCAGCTCAATCACAGGCTGAATTCGGTTAATACAAATACAGCCACTTGTCGGGTAATACCAGCCCACTTCTATATCCCATAGCCGAGTGCCGTATTGACGCTCAGGCGCTGGTTGCTGATACGCCGGTTTGGGGTCTTGGCTGAGGCATTGTTCAATCAGATCGACCAGGGGGTTGCCGCTGTGTTGCTGCAGTTGTTGGGCCGTTGCCAGGGCGTCGGTGTCCCAGTGCACCTGAATGGGTTCAGGGGCATCGGCGGCAATATGATTCCAGGCCTGATCGATATGATCGGCATAAGGGACATAGGGTTTGATGTCGATAATGGGAGTCCGATCCAGCAAGTCGACTCCGCTGACGGTCAGGGTTGTGGCGTTGATCTGCTCGATTTTGACCAGGGATTGACCAATGGCATTGGGGCGATGGCTGCTGCGGGTCGCAAATACGCCGAGTTTGCTGTTGCCGCCCAGACGCGGTGGACGAACCCGCATTCGAGGCGTACTGCCCGGTGCTGCCATGGCCTGGTGGAACAGGAAAATCAGCCAGACATGACTGACTTGCTCAAGGCCATCGAATGCCAGCGGATCATCAAATGGTGGCAGCAGGGTGATTTCTCCCCGGGCAGCCGGTGCCAGCATGGGCTGCCTCGGGATGGCAAATTTTTCACGGAATGGCGTATGGGCAATGGCAACGGGTGATAAAGAATACATGGTGCTGTGATGTCTCGGCTGCAGCGGCCCCTTGCGGAGCAAAATGTCAGTATATCGGGTGGCTTGTTGCGTTGCAGTGATTGTCATGGTTGTTATCCTTGCAGGCCCATGACAATGAGCATGTGAAGTCGCGGGGGAACATGGTTAAATTGGCCATAGCGCTCTCCGCTTTCAGAGAGCTGATGTTGGACTGAATACAGGATACGGTTGAATGAGTGAGCAAGCAGAACCAGGCGTTTCGTCTCTGACAGCACGTCTGCAAAATTGGTGGTCGGATGGTGGTGCCTGGCGTACCGGTATATTGGTATTGTTGGCGGTCTGTTTGTTGTTGTCTGTGGTGCTGGGGTTTATCTGGAGTAATGAACCCGATGCCTTTGCCGTCAGGGAATCCGCCAATACCCGTGCCGAAGCCATGGGCGTGACACCGGTGATCGGCTTCACCACCACCAGTACCCTGATCACCATTACCGACACCCTGTTGCATAAGTCGGGGGGGTATTTGAGTAACGACATTTTTCCTCCGGGTCTCTGGCTCGATAATATTCCCAACTGGGAATTTGGTGTGTTGGTGCAGGTACGGGATTTTTCCCGGGCGCTCCGCAAGGATTTCAGCCGCTCCCAGAGCCAGTCGACCGAAGACAAGGATCTGGCCATCGCGGAACCACAACTGAATTTCGACAGTGACAGCTGGGCAGTGCCGTCTACCGAGTCGGAATACGGCCGTGGTCTGAAAGCGCTGGAAGCCTACTTGCAGCGTTTGTCTGACCCGAACGAACAAACGGCCCAGTTTTATGCCCGCTCTGACAATCTCCGGCAATGGCTGATGGACGTTGAGACCCGTCTCGGCAGTTTGTCGCAGCGCCTCAGTGCATCGGTTGGCAAACGTCGCCTGAATACTGATTTGGCCGGTGATACGGCGGCCCGCCAGGCAACCCCGAACGACTACGATCAGGAAGTAAAAACCCCGTGGCATAAGATTGACGACGTCTTTTATGAAACCCGTGGAACGGCTTGGGCCTTGTCTCATTTATTACGGGCGATCGAAGTGGATTTTAACGACGTACTGGAAAAGAAAAATGCGCTGGTGAGCCTGCGTCAAATCATTCGTGAGCTGGAAGGTACGCAAGAACCCATCTGGTCTCCAGTGATTCTGAATGGCAGCGGTTTTGGTTTGTTTGCCAACCACTCACTGGTGATGGCATCTTATATCTCTCGGGCCAATGCGGCGATTGCCGACTTGCGGGAGCTGCTGTCCCAGGGCTGATGGTTCTGTGAGCTGACAAGCAGTCAGACCTGTCAGGGTCTGGCTGTTTTGCTTTATGTTTGCTTATCGTTTTATCCTCTCCGTTTACCCCCCGGCTTCCGCCTGCCAATGTGCCTGTCACACAAGTGTCATATTCAAGCAACCTTTTTGAAATATTACAGAAACATACTGCAGCCTGAAAATAGGGTGCGGGTGCTTGTTTGCTTGCCGTTTATCACCGAAACAATGTTGCAACCTTAATCGGTTGTTGGCGTTCGTTGTCGGCAGATCAGACCTCCCCCGAACTTAATATCTTAAAATCCTTCAGGGGGCTCAATGAAACCGACTCGAGTGTTGCTTACCGCAGCGTCAACGCTATTCATTTCTCAAGTGATGGCTGGTGAAGCCGTGTTTTATATCACCGAAGACGGTGCATCCATCCGTGATGTAGCAGTCAGTGTTGATGGACAAAAGCAATTGATCGGTAAAACCGGTTTTGTCAGTTTTGATATCAACAGCGGTACTCACAGTGTCGAACTGTCCAAGTATGGCGAATGGCTCGGTGAGTTTGAGTTCAGTACCGAGAGTGTTGATCAAAATGCCGAAATCCAGATAGATGTTCTGGGTGGTGAAGCGCTGGAAGACGTCTTTGTTTACACGCCAGGACAAGAAGAAGTACCGGCGTTAGGGCAGATTTCAGGTTATCTGGAATCAGAAGAAACCGGTGGTGCTGTGGCGGGTGCCAGCATCTCGTTGTCCGGAACAGATATGGCGGTAGTGACTGATGAAGATGGTTACTTCAGCTTTGAATTACCACGGGGCAGCTACGATGTATCGATTGCTCACCCGAACTATGGCCAGCGTGACGTCAGTGACGTACGAGTGATGGCCAATGTGAACACCGGCGTTAACCTGACGCTGGGTATGTCGGGCAACGGCGTGATCGAAGAAGTCGTGGCTGTTGGTTCCTACATTCCTTCAACCACGACTGCGCAAGAGCGTGATTCCTCGGCGGTACTGGATTCAATCGGTTCTGAACAGATGGCACGTTTTGGGGATTCAAACGCGGCGTCTGCACTGAAACGTGTTGCCGGTGTGACGATTGCGGGTGGCAAATATGTGGTTGCACGCGGTTTGAATGAACGTCATACCAGCATTATGCTGAATGGCGCATCGTTGCCAAGCCCTGATCCTTCCCGTCGTGTTGTGCCTCTGGATATTTTCCCTTCCTCGATTCTTGATGGTATTGATGTTCAGAAAACCGCAACTCCGGATGTATATGCTGACTCTACTGGCAGTATCGTCAAGCTGACCACTAAAAAATTCCCGACTGAATTTGAAGGAAAGTTTTCCGCTAGCCTGGGTTATACCGAAGGTTTGACGCTGGAAGATCGTACTGTGCAACAGTCGGAAGGATTGGATTTCCTTGGATTTGGTGCCGACGGTGATCGTGCAATCCCGGCGTCGCTAGAATCCTATGATTCGGATACAGCTTCCAGTAGTGATCGTGTTGCTGCTGCAGAGGCCATGTCTGAAAATCTGGCTACTGAAAGCCGTACCATCATGCCGGACCTGTCGCTTGAGTTGAGCATGGGAAATACGCTGGTGGATAACGATGATCTCACCTTTGGCTATAAAGCATCGGTAAAGTATTCCAATACCTGGTCTAGCCAGGATCGCCAAGACGCGACGAACTTACTGTCGGGCGATAGTGTTGTGGTCGATGATTCGTACGATGTAGCGCGCACATCAAACGATATCAATCTGGGTTTTGGTTTGACGCTGGGCGCTATCATCGGTAATGCAGAGTATGCCAGTAACACCTTGTTGCTGCGTCAGACGCATTCGGAAACCACGGTAAAAGACGGTATTGGTGGTGACCAGGATCGACTGTCTCTTTCATACGAAATGGATTGGCTGGAGCGTCAATTCCTGTTCCAGCAATTTACTGGCGATCATTATGTGCCAGAACTGCTTGACTCCACACTGCAATGGCAGATTTCCTTCTCGCAGGCGTCACTGGATAACCCTGATCGTCGTTCGTACAGCTTCCAGGTTCCTGAGGGAGATGATGACTATGTGCTGTATTGGAGTACTCTGGATCGCAGCTATAATGAAATGACAGATACCAATATCGATTTTGGCACCAATGTGGAAAGCCTGTTGATATCTGAAGATTCATATGAATTGAAAGCAATATATGGTTTTTCTGTATTCAGCCGGGAGCGTGATGCGGATGGTACGGAATTTGGTTATTCTTCTACATCCACGACTGCTGATGGTTATGAAGGCAATCAGAATATTCAGGAAATTGTTAATGAAACTGTCGCCGCGGGTGATACATATCTGCTGAATAACTCATCGGCCTCCAGTGATTACGATGCGACCTGGAATTATATGGCATATTACTTGGGTGCAGAATTTGATCAGTTCGATACCTTTAAAGCCAATCTTGGTTTCCGTATTGAAGATTCCTCCATCGAAGTAAATACCTATTCTTTGGGTACCGGTTCGGCGATCAAGGCGAAGCTGGATAATAACGACGTTTTTCTGTCGCTGGGTGGTACGGCATTTATTACTGAAGATACCCAGTTGCGTCTGGCTGTTTATCAAACCCAGAATCGTCCGGACTTCCGGGAATTGGCTAACGCTCAATACACCGATCCTGAAACAGGCGACACAATTCGCGGCTATGACGAATTGGTGAGTGCTGATGTCATGAACTACGATGTGCGTGGTGAATGGTACTTCTCTGAAACTGAGTCCGTCACATTGGCTCTGTTTCACAAGGAGTTTGACAATCCGATTGAGAAAACCTTGATGACCGGTGGTGAAGTCTTTTCATACCGCAATGGGGAAGACGGTACGGTGAGTGGCGTGGAGATGGATTTCAGGAAAGAAATGGAACTGATGGCAGCAAGTACTTTTGTCTCAGGTAACCTGTCGATTATGGAATCTGAAGTGACCATTTCGGGTGAATCCCGTGATATGCAAGGCCAGCCGGATATGTTGGCTAACGTGCAAGCGGGTTATGACGATTTTGAAAATGGATTGGAATATACCGTTGTCGTCAATTATCAAGGTGAATCATTGTATTCGGCAACACTGGCAGGCAGTAGCAGCCCTGAAGTTATTCAAGAGCCGCGTACAGAAGTTGACTTTAATATGAATTACGACCTGGGTAATGATATGACGATCAAGGGCAGCCTTAAAAACCTGCTGGATCAAGAAGTTGAATTAACCCAAAGTGGTAATGTTTATCGTTCTTATAAAAAAGGTCGTGAGGCAACGATTGGATTGTCCATGATGTTCTGATCGACTGAACCGAGTATGGGGGGAGATGGTTGCTTTCCTATATTCGGTTCATCTTCAGCCTGTTTATTTAATAAAAATGTCATGCAATGTTGTTAATTTGTGGACGTTGAATTTTTGTATGCCTAAATCTAAAGGAAAGACCATGGAACTGAATAAATTATTCGTAGCTTTGACAGCGGTATCTGCCTTGGCTCTGACTGCATGTGGTAGCGATAGCGATAGCGATAGCAATAGTGACAGCAGCAATGACGATAGCTCTGAAGTTTGTGCCACTGTTGGCACTTTGTCTGATGAGACTTACACCATCGATGGAACAGATATGGCTATCTGTAACCTGTCAGGCACTATTTCTGAAGATGCCACACTGACCGATGAATACGTTTATCGCCTGAACGGTTACGTTACAGTTGGTAACGGCGCTGATGAAATCTCTGCAGTAAGTGATGTCGAAGAAGTTACTCTGACTATCGATGCAGGCGTTCAGTTCCGCTCTTCTGGTCGTGGCTCTTTGATTATCTCTCGTGGATCTAACATCGAAGCCAACGGTACAGCTGATGCTCCAATCCTGATGGCGTCTGAAGATTATGACCTGGAAGGTCAAGGCGAATGGGGTGGTCTGGTTCTGCAAGGTTTCGCCAAGAACAACAACTGTGGCCCGGATATGCCTGAAGTCTGTAACGTTGCTGATGAAGCCGATACCGGTTTCCATGGCGGTAACGACGATGCAGACAACAGCGGTTCTATCCAGTACCTGATCGTTGCTGAAGGTGGCTACGAAGTTGCTGAAGACCAAGAAGTCAACGGTATCACCATGCACTCTGTTGGTTACGGCACCAGCATTGAAAACGTGATGGTATATGGCAACGCGGATGACGGTGTTGAATTCTTTGGTGGTGCGGTTAACGTTAAAAACCTGATTCTGGTTGATAACGGTGATGAATCTATCGACTGGGATGACGGTTACCGCGGTAACATCCAGTTTGCTCTGGTTCGTCAAGGCGTATCAAACGCTGGCGATAACGGCATCGAAGCAGACAATGCTGGCCTGTCTAACACCGCTGAGCCAGTCTCTAACCCAATGCTGTCTAACATCACGTTCCAGACTGCCGCTGAAGGTTCTTCATTCCTGATGCGCGCCAAAGTCGGTACTCAAGGCACTCTGTCTAAAGTAGCGGCTGATAACTATGCCAGCGCTTTCCGTATCGCTAACCCAGAAACTTCTGTGACTCTGGATAACGTTCTGGTTGAATTCACCGGTACTGAAGCAAGCAATATTTTGCGTCTGGATGATGAAGCAACAGAAGACAACATCAGTGGTTGGTCTTCAACGTCTACCAGTGACACTGTTGAACTGGGCGCTGCTTTTGAAGTAACTGGTTCTGAGTCAACTCTGGCCGCCGCTACTACGGATGAGTCTGCTAACGGTAGCACTGGTTTCTTTGTAGAGACTAACTACATCGGTGCTGTTGCTCCGACAGTTACCTCTGCTGAAAATGCCTGGTGGTTCTGGGCAAGCGAAGTTATCCCAGCTGCTTTTGAAGACTAATAATCTGGCTACTGCCTGATTAAACAAAAACGGCGCCTTCGGGCGCCGTTTTTATTGGTGTTGCTCACGTTATTGTCATCTATCACCGTCATAATTAGCATCAACACAAGATAGAGCGCGGCGCGCAAGCAATGTAACAGAAGTGTCATGTTGCTTGAGTAGTCTGCGCACTCAAATTGGGGAGTCTGTTTTTATAACAGGCATCACGGAGTCTATACGGGTAATACATATGCCAATGCAACTGCGAACTCGAAATATTCTGGCCGCAGCCATACTCAGCGCCGGTGTTGTGTTTGGCGCTACGGCCGCTGATGTCAACACGGCGATCGACAAGGGTGTCAACCGCGTCAGTAACGCGCAGGCGTCTCAGCAAAAAATCGATTCCATCGATAGCAGCATTCGTGCGGCAGAGCGTGAATATCGTGGTGTCGTCAAGGAATCCGATGGTCTGAAAGTATACATCGAGCAACTCGACAAGCAGCTTGCCGCTCAGGAAGAAGAGCTGGCTGGTATTGAAGAAAGCATTGAACAGGTCACACTGGTTGAGCGTCAGGTAACACCTTTGATGCTACGTATGATTGATTCGATTGATCAGTTTGTACAAGCCGATGTACCGTTTCTGCTTGAAGAACGCACTGGGCGTGTCAACGCGCTGAAAGCCTTGATGGGACGTTCCGACGTCACCGTGGCAGAAAAATACCGCAAGGTGATGGAAGCCTACCAGGCTGAAATCGATTATGGCCGTACCATCGAATCGTTCCGGGGCACCCTGGAAGGCCGTGAAGTGGACTTCTTGCGGGTTGGTCGTATTTCCCTGATGTATCAGTCTCTGGATGGCAACGTTCTGGGCGTCTGGAACAGCGCCGCAAAAGCCTGGGAAACACTGGACCCATCGATGAAAAGCAAGCTGATGGCAGGTATCCGTATTGCACGTGAGCAAGCGGCTCCCAGCCTGATCAAAGTACCTGTTGCAGCAGCTCAGGAGGCCAAATAATGAAATTCAAGGCACTATTACTGTCAGCTACGCTGGCTTTGGGTATCAACACCGCAGTGGCTGCTGAAGCCGTTTCTGTTGATTCCCTGTTGAATCTGGTGAAGCAGGGACAGGCCCGGGACAATCAGGAATTTCAACAACGCCTCAAGCGTTTTAATTCCGACAAGGCCACCCAGGAAAAAATGCTGGCCGATGCCCGTAAAGAACGTAACAACCTGCTGAAAGACAGCGAAACCAAGGAAAACAAATTTCAGACCAACGAAACCACGGTGGCAGAAGCACAAGAGCGTCTGACCAACCGCATGGGTTCGTTGAAAGAATTGTTTGGTGTACTGCAGCAAGTGGCGGGTGATACCAAGTCGATTTTTGAAGGATCGGTTATCAGCTCTGAGCTGCCAGGCCGTGATGCTTTCCTGAAAGACCTGATCATTACTGCCGGTTCATCTTCCAAGCTGCCATCCATCGAACAGCTGGAACAGCTGTGGTTCGAGATGCAGCGTGAAATGACTTATAGCGGTCGTGTTGCCAAATACAACGCAGATGTTGTTATCCCCAGTGGTGAAACGGTACAGAAAGACGTTATCCGTGTGGGTGGGTTCAACGTTGTGTCCGGTGGCAAATACCTGAACTGGGATCTGGAAGCCGGTCGTCTGGTCGAATTGGACAAGCAACCTGGTGGACGTTACACCGACCCGGCTACCGAACTGGCTGCTGCTTCAGGTACCGACCTGACCAGCTTCTGGATTGACCCGTCACGTGGCCAATTGCTGAAAATCATGGGCCAATCACCAGAACTGGGCGATCGTGTCGACCAGGGTGGTGTTGTGGGTTACATCATTATTGCACTGGGTGGCATTGGTATCCTGCTGGCGATTTGGCGGATGCTGGTGTTGATGCTTGAAAGCGGTCGTATCCGCAAGCAAATGGCTACTGAAACCCCGAGTGATAATAACGCTCTGGGTCGCGTGATGGCGGTTTTCCAGGCCAATAAAGATGCCGATATCGAAACACTGGAATTGCATCTGGGTGAGGCCATTTCGGCTGAAATACCAAAGCTGACCCGTGCTATTGGCTGGATCAAGATTATCTCTGTAGTAGCACCGCTGCTGGGTCTGCTGGGTACGGTGACTGGTATGATCGATGTGTTTGAAACCATGTCGCTGTTTGGTACCGGTGATCCGAAACTGATGGCTGGTGGTATTTCCCAGGCACTGGTTACGACGGTTCTGGGTCTGGTGGCTGCAATTCCTTGTGTGTTCTTGCACACACTCACCAACAACCGCAGTCGCGAGTTGATGATGATTCTGGAAGAGCGGGCGACAGGGATCCTGGCGCGCCAGTCCGAACAACAACACGCTAAAGCGGCGTAATCTCATGTTGGGTGAACTGTACGAACCCGTTTACCTGTTCATGGAGCGTGGAGGCGATGTCCTCTACGCCATCTGTGGGCTGGTTTTTATTCTGTGGTTGTTGGTTCTTGAGCGTGTTGGCTACTTCCTGTTTGTTTATCGGACGTCGCTGACGTCGGCGATAAGCGAATGGGAAGGGCGCAACGAACGTCGCTCCTGGGCAGCGCACCAGATCCGCCAGGATCTGATCAGTCAGCTGTCTTTTGAACTTTCTGCCAATATGAGCACTATCAAAATGTTGATCGGCCTTGCACCGCTGTTCGGGTTGCTGGGTACTGTCAGTGGCATGATCGAGGTATTTGACGTGATGGCGTATCTGGGCAATGGCAGTCCCAAGGCCATGGCATCCGGTATCTCTAAAGCGACGATTCCGACCATGGCAGGTATGGTAGGTGCTATTACCGGTGTGTTTGCTCAGTCCTTGCTGGATCGCTATATCAAGCGTGAAAAGATCCGCATTGAAGACAAGCTGACCTTCGATCACTAATTCAAGAGAAGATTGCTATGAGACGCGGTTTTTCAAATTTGACCCCACAGGCTGAAGAGGGCGAGATCGACATTACTCCCATGCTGGACGTAGTGTTTATCATGCTGATCTTTTTCATCGTGACGGCTTCTTTCGTAAAAGAATCCGGTATCGAAGTCAATCGTCCGGATGCCAGTACATCCAACGCCAAACCACGGGCGAATATCCTGATTGCCATCAATGACCTTGGCGAAATCTGGATTAACAAGCGCCGGGTTGATGAAAGCCAGGTACGGGCCAACATCGAACGGATGCACGCTGAAAATCCACAGGGTACGGTGGTGATTCAGGCAGACGAAGAAGCCAAGACCAAGCAGTTGGTCGCAGTGATGGATGCTGCTCGGGCCGCCGGGGTATATGACGTATCTCTGGCAACAGAGGAGCGCTAGGTATGTTCCTGACCCTGCTACGCTTTGGTGCAGCCCTGGCCGTTGCAGCGGTTGCGACCTTTGCCGTTTTCTGGATGATGCAGAGCCTGATCAGTACTGGCGGCTCTGTACTTAACGAGAATGATTTTGGCCGCATCGAAAGCTTTGTCATGAGCAAGCCGGATGATGAGGTGCAAACCAAGGAACGCAAACCGCGCAAGCCACCGGCTGCAGCAAAAGAGCCGCCCAAGCCGGATATGCCCAAGCCCCAGATTGCCAAGGCATCAACCGATGGGTTTGATGTTGGCGGATTTGATATGGGTGCCGAGCTGAGCGTTGATGCCGGGTTGTCTGGTGGTTCCGGCGATGGTGATTTCTTGCCAATCGTCAAAGTGGCCCCTAACTATCCACGTCGTGCGGCACAGAAAGGTATCGAGGGCTATGTGGTGGTTGAATTTACGGTAACCAGTCTGGGTACCGTGATTGACCCTGTCGTGATTGAAGCCGCGCCACCGAATATCTTTGATCGTGAGGCGATGGCGGCAGTGAAGAAATTCAAATACAAGCCCAAGGTGGAAGATGGAAAAGCGGTTGCCGTCACCGGTGTTCGTAACATTATTCGCTTTGAACTTGAGAAAAACGGCAGATAACCGGAGGTAGCATGAAAAAGCCAATTGCCTTGTTGAGTGCCGGCCTGATGGTATGCTCGCTGTCTTTTATCAGTGTGGGTGCCGTCAGTGTTCAGGCGGCAGAGCAGTCCAGCGCTGAATCCAGCAAAAAACGTGTGCGTCGCTCCGCGACCATGCGTCCGGTTATTTACAAGAAACTGGACGGCGCACGTGAGCTGGCTGATGCCAAGAAATATCAGGATGCGTTGAAAGAACTGCAGTCGCTGGAGAAACGCAGACGTAACTCCTATGAGACCGCCATGACGCATAACATGTATGCGTATGTGTATTTCAATCAGGAAAAATACAAGTCAGCGGCTGCCGCTTATGAACAGGTTTTATCCGTTGGCAACATTCCGGAAAGTCTGGAACAAACCACGCTGTACAGCCTGTCGAAGTTGTACTTGATTCAGGAGGACTACAAAAAAGCACTGGTTCCTCTGAACAAGTGGTTCGGGATCGTCGAGTCTGCGAATGCAGAGTCCTTTGTCCTGCGGGCGCAGATTTATTTCCAGGTCGAGCAATACAGCAAGGCGTTGCCGGATGTGAAGAAGGCCATCGCCATGACCAAGGAAACGGGCAAGATGCCCCGTGAAAACTGGTTGATGCTGGAGCGGGCTGTGTATTACCAGAACAAGGACTTCAAAAACCTGGCTCGGTGTCTGCAAGACCTCGCGACCTTGTATCCGAAATCTCAATACTGGGTGCAACTTGCGGCCGTTTACAGTGAGCTGAACCAACCGAAGAAAGAGCTGGCAACACTGGAAACCGCTTTTGAGCAGGGAATGCTGACCAAGGAAAGTGAGCTGGTGAATTATGCACAAGCGCTGCTGGGTCAGGATATTCCTTACAAGGCCGCCAGTATTCTGACTTCAGGGATGGAAAAAGGCGTGATCAAGGAAAGCGCTCGCAGCTTGTCGTTACTGGGTGATGCCTGGATGCTGGCGAAGGAATACGATCAGGCCATTGGTGTGATGACCAAGGCAGCGGATCTGTCGCACAAGGGCAGTGATTATTTCAAGCTGGCGCAGATTCATACTGAGCGTCAGGAATGGAATCTTGCCCTCAGCAACGTCAAGTTGGCTATCGCACAAGGCGACTTGACGCAGCCACATTCGGCGCTGATTCTGCAGGGATTGATCCTGTTTAATCTCGATGAGTTAACGGCGGCCAAAGGCACGTTTGTTAAAGCCCGGGGTTATGACGCGGCAACCAAGACTGCCGACCAGTGGATCAAATATATCGAAGACGAAGAACAGCGTCGGGCATATATGGCCGCTTCATCCTGATAGCAACAGCAATAGACACAAAAAAACCGCTCTTGTAGCGGTTTTTTTGTGTCTGTTTATCGGCATCGTCCGCATCCAGTCATGACTCCAGAATAGAGACCAGCTCTCTGGCTTTGTTTAACGCCGGGCTGATGCTTTCTGCCTCCAGGATACTGTCGGGGCGATAGATCAACAAAAACCCGTCGCTCAGTTCAATATTGATCGAGTCATGCTGCTCCAGCCACTGACAGAGATCGCCGTTCAGTTTGATACGGATGGCATGAGGCTTGATCGCTGAGATTTTCCACTGCTGTAATGTAGGCGGCAATTCGGCGCTGGCCAGCGGGATGCAGCGGTCTGGCATTGGGTCAACAAACTGGTCGCGGGAGTGGGCGCCGGGGTTGTAAGGGCTGGCCCGGAATCTCCCCACATGCTGGTGTTTGCATTCGATCAGCAGCAGCGTTTGCTGGGAGATACCATGAGCCGTAATCATCGGATAATCGAAAATCTTGTAGGCTCGTTGCTGCCAGTCTCCGCGCAGCTGGTGGCGGCCATGGCGAATCTGGCTCTGGTGGAACAGCTCAAAGCCTGCTGCCCTGAGTTCCCGATCCAGCGCCGCATATCCCTGATACTCTGCTTCCAGATGTGGTGCCAGTTGACGGCGTGATTTCCCTGCGGCGTTTTGTGTCAGATACAAGAGCGCCCCCAAAGTGCCTGCCAGCAAGAACACAATCAGCACAGATAAGACAATGGTCATAACAGATTCGTTTTGGCTCGTATTTCCGTGGAGTGTACCATCTCACCGGTCTACCCGAGCTGGAATGATCCGGCCGGTCTCCAGTCCAAAGGAATCGAGTGTGAGTACATCCTCCGACGTTACATTCAAAACACTGTCTGCCCGGGGTGGCTTCAAGATAGGCTTGGTGAGTCTGACTCGCGCCAAGTCGATGAATGCCTTGACCCGGGAGATGATTCAGGCCATTGGTCGTCGCCTGGCCCGCTGGCAACAGAGCAAGCGTATTGTTGCTGTGGTGATTCAGGGAGAAGGGCGCTGTTTCTGCAGTGGTGGCGATATTCGTCAGTTGTACGACGGTATTGCCGATGGCGATGAAACAGGGCTCAAACAAGCGGATCAGTTTTTTGAGCTGGAATACAAAACCAATATCCAGCTGCACCGTTTTACCAAACCACTGATCGCCTGGGGCCATGGTTATGTGATGGGCGGCGGGCTGGGATTATTCCTGACGGCCAATCATCGTATTGGCACTACCTCAATGCAGCTGGCCTGGCCGGAAGTGCGTATCGGCTTGTTTCCGGATGTACTGGGAAGCTGGTATTTATCCCGTATTGAACCGGCGTTGGGGTATTGGATGGGGCTGACCGGGATGCCGATCAATTCGACCGATGCGCTGTCGCAACGCCTGATTGACTACCAGATGGCCGATGGTGACCTGGAACCCTTGATCGGGCAACTACGTCGCCTGGACTGGACGGAACGCACACCGGATAACCAGCTGTTGGTGCGGCATTTGTTGGGTAACTGGTCAACGCCGGCGGCAGCAGACAAGCCTGAGAGTGACTGGTTACGTACCGGAGCGACGATCACCGAGATGATGGCACCGGTTATCCAGCAAGGACTTGTGGCACTGCCTGCCGCTGATGCGGATCAGGATGCCTGGGTTCAGCGTGGGTTGAACCAGCATCATGCAGGTTGTCCAGCCACGGCCCGATTGCTGGTTGCCCAGTTGGCGCTCGGCAGGCACATGAGTCTGGTTGAAGCAGCCCGGCTGGAGCTGGTTATGGCCTGGCAGGCATGTCGTCACCCGGATCTGGTGGCAGGTATCCGGGCGTTACTGATTGACCGGGGAGCGCTGCCGCAGTGGCAGCATGCGACCCCTGCCAGTGTGCCGGATCAGTGGGTCAAAGCCTTGATGACATCGCCCTGGAAGCGTGATGAGCACCCGTTCGCTAATTTGTAGCGTGCAACGGGTGCCTTGACTTCGAGAGTGACGTGTTACTCCGCGGTTGCTGGACTGATAGCAAAAGGCAGTGGGGTAACCGTGATTGGCGTTCCATCGTCAAGGGTCAGAGGTTCTTCTGGTTCACCGTTCAAAACCAGTAAACCACCGGTACCGTGCCAGCTGGCCACTTCGCCAACCGCTTTGATACTGGTCTTGACCGGGCTGAGCAAATCCGGAGTGGCTTCGTCCGCGCAGGTCGCTTTGACCAGTTGCTTCTTGGCTTTACCCAGATACTGCACTCGGGCGACTACTTCCTGCCCGGTGTAACAGCCTTTTTTGAAATTGACGCCATCCAGCTTGTCCCAAGCGATATGCTGCGGAATCCAGTGTTCAACACTTTTTTGAGTGACCCATACCAGCCCGGCCTGAATATCCTGCTGCTGCCATTCCGCCTGCGCTAATGGTGTGCTGTCTGGTGTTGTAGGGGCGGTATCCGCCCAGCATTCAATCCTGCCATCCGGCCAGTTCAGCAGTAGAGCATCGTGCTGTTTTTGCAGTGTGCGTTCGCTAACCGCAGCAGGTACGGATGTTTGATAGCCGAAGATGGCCGTTGACAAGGGAGTCAGTGACACCTTGTAAAAGACGGCATACTTGCTGAGGTGGCGCTGGAATAACTCCGTTACATCCGTCGCGAGCCGAAATATAAAGCGGTCATCCGTATGTGCCAGCATAAAGTTGGTCACCATCCGGCCTTTGGCGTTACAGCAAGCGCCAAGGGTCCACTGGCCATCGGCCAGCCCGGTTACGTCACAGGTCAGTTGGCCTTGCAGTAGTCGGGCCGCATCCGGGCCGGTCACTTCCAGTAATGAAAAGTCTGACAAGCGGTTGTCTGTTGCTATTGGTGCAGTCGAGATCGTGTTCATAAATTCCTCCTTTCAGCCAGTGTACTCCGGTTTGTATTCGGGGTGCATGATTCGCATTCAATCTCTGTATGGCTGTCGCCTGAGTAAGTGACGGGGATGGTGTTGTTTTTGGTGTGCGTTGCAGGTTCAAGGATGGGGTGGCGCTGGTATACTGGCGCCATTGAACAGGAGAGTAATGTGATCGACGAAACTGAAGTTAAACGTCTGTGGTGGCACAGCCGTCGCGGGATGCTGGAACTGGATGTATTGCTGGTGCCCTTTGTTGAAAAAGCCTATCGCACCCTGGAGCGTGAAGACCAGTTGCGTTATCAGGCGCTGATTGATCATGAAGACACGGATTTGTTTGCCTGGTTTCTGGAGCGGGTGATTCCGGATGATCCGGAAATGCACAAAATAGTGGTGCGGGTACTGGAACATGCACGGAACCCCTGAGCTGTTGTGGCGGTTGCATTCCAGCCTCTGGCAAACCGTCCTGGATGTGCTGGCCTTGCTGACACTCTGCTCGCTGCTGCTGGTGTATCAGTATGGCGTGTGGCTGGCGTTGTCCGCGGGTCTGTTGGTATTGGCCATATACGCTGTCTGGTATGGCAAACAGGATCCGGTGGTTGGCTTGCAGAAGCTTGGCGTTATGGATGAGTCCGCCAGTATTCCTCATTGGCGACTGATCCATCGCAGTGGCTATACCCGAATGGTACGTTGGCGGGCAGGGAGTGTCCGGCGCAGCCATCTGCTGATCTTGCGTTATTCTGTCTGGCCCTGGCAGGGGCTGGTACTGCGCCGTTGTAATTTTGACTCGGAGCAGCACTTCAAGGCGCTGCAACGGGTGTTGTACAGCGAACTGTAAATCGCCACGGTTGGTTCTTGTGTAACGCTACAGCTCACCCAGTTCTCGTAAATGTTTGGCAGTGACGACGGTATCAAAGGCTCTTGGCAGTGGCTCTGGGTAATCCCGGCTGTAATGTAGCCCCCGGCTTTCACGGCGCAACAGGGCTGAGCGGATGATGATATCGGCGACATCGACCAGGTTACGTAATTCCAGCAAGTCGGCGGTAACCAGATGGTTGCTGTAAAACTCCTGGATTTCCTGTCGCAACAGTTGCACGCGGTGTTTGGCGCGTAACAGGCGTTTGGTGGTACGGACAATCCCGACGTAATCCCACATGAAACGCCGCAATTCATCCCAGTTGTGGGCAATCACGACGTCTTCATCGGAATCGGTCACCAGGCTGGCATCCCAGGCCGGTACATCCGGAATATCCGGTACCGAGTTCAGGCTTTCAATAATATGGGTAGCCGCTGAACGGGCGTAGACCAGACATTCGAGCAAAGAGTTGCTGGCCAGGCGGTTGGCACCGTGCAATCCGGTACAGGCCGTTTCGCCAATGGCATACAGACCGTCGATATCAGTGCGGCCAAAATGGTCGGTGACGACGCCTCCACAGGTATAGTGCGAGGCCGGTACAATCGGAATGGGTTCATTCAGGATGTCGATGCCGAGTTCGAGGCAACGTTCCAGAATGGTGGGGAAGTGCTGGCGAATAAAGTCGTCCGGCTTGTGGCTGATATCCAGATACAGACAGTTAGCTCCGAGGCGTTTCATTTCGTGGTCGATGGCACGGGCAACGATATCCCGGGGTGCCAGTTCGCCCCGAGCGTCAAAACGATCCATAAAGCGGCTGCCATCGGGCAGTAACAGCTTGCCGCCTTCCCCCCGTACCGCTTCACTGATCAGGAAGGATGTGGCGACCGGATGGTACAGACAGGTGGGATGAAACTGGTTGAATTCCATGTTGGCGATACGGCAACCAGCGCGCCATGCCATGGCAATGCCATCCCCCGAGGCGATATCCGGGTTGGTGGTGTACAAATACACTTTGCTGGCACCACCAGTGGCCAGCACGGTGGCCCTGGCGGTAATGGCGGCAACCTTGCGAGTGTCCTTGTCGAGGAAATAAGCCCCGATACAGGCTTGGCCATCAAGTCCGAGCTTGTCTCGAGTAATCAGGTCAACGGCGATATACTGGTGTAACAGATGCAGGTTGGGTTGCTCTCTGGCACGCTCGATCAGTGTGTCGGAGATGGCCAGCCCGGTGGCATCGGCGGCGTGGATAATACGGCGGGCGCTGTGACCGCCTTCCCGGGTCAGGTGGAAACGCTGATCGCCTCCCTGTTCGGCAATACCGTCCAGGGTGAAGGGCACACCGCTATCGATCAGCCACTGGATGGCAGAGGCTGAGTTTTCTACCGTAAAGCGCACGGCAGATTCGTTACAGAGTCCGGCACCGGCAATCAGGGTATCAGAGACGTGGGCGTCGACACTGTCGGTGGCGTCGAGTACGCCAGCTACGCCCCCTTGTGCCCAGCGTGTTGAGCCGCTGTCCAGTTGGTCTTTGCTGATCACTGCCACTTGCAGGTGAGAAGGTAATGATAACGCCAGTGTCAGGCCAGCCGCTCCGCTGCCAATGATGAGGACGTCGAAGGTCAGTTGTTCGCTCATGGTCATCTGATTTCTGTTAACGATAGGGGTTTATAATGCCAGCCAAAGCGCTGACAGAATACGTGTCAGGGAAATATTCCTGAACTTTTCGCTCGGCGCCCAGTCTTCCATTTACAGCCACAGTGGAGGCCCGTACAGTGACCAGCGCAGCAATTTTGACAAAACAGCCCAAGAAGGCGTCGGAACAAGGCATGACAGATCATCAAAATACGGACCGGCAACTGGTCGCAAGGGTTCAGAAAGGTGATCGTCGCGCCTTTGACTTGCTGGTGCTCAAATATCAGCATCGTATCCTGTCTTTGGTTGGACGTTTTGTGTCCGATTTTGCTGAAGCACAGGATGTTACCCAGGAAGCGTTTGTGAAAGCCTACAAGGCTTTGCCCAATTTTCGCGGTGACAGTGCGTTCTATACCTGGATGTATCGGATCGCTGTAAACACTGCCAAAAATCATCTGGTCAGCCGTGGTCGGAAGACACCGACCCATGACATCGATCCGGATGATGCCGAATTTTTCGGCGATTATAGCCCTATGCGTGATATCGAAACACCGGATGGGTTGTTGCAACGGGACCAGTTGCGCGACGTGGTGTTTGGCGCCATTGAGGCATTACCCGATGATCTGCGTATGGCCATCACATTGAGGGAAATGGACGGACTCAGCTATGAAGAAATAGCTGAAGCAATGGATTGTCCAATTGGTACGGTTCGCTCCCGGATTTTCCGGGCTCGTGAAGCGATAGACAAGAAAATGCAGCCATTGCTTATGGCCACTGCGTGACGGTCTGGAAGGTAACAATAATGAACGATCGTATGAATGAATCTATCTCGGCCCTGGTTGACGGAGAAGCCGATGAACTTGAAGTTCGTCGGGCTTTGAACCAGCTTGAACAGGATGAAGAACTGCGTGAGCGCTGGAGCCGCTATCAGCTGATGGGCGCGCTGATGCGCGAAGAACCGGCCACTACGGTCGACTTGTCTCGCGGTATCATGCAAGCCATTTCAGGTGAGCCGATGGATGAAGTACCGGCCCGACAAACCGCTGCTCATGAGCCGGTTCCGGCTGTCGACGTTGCGGAAACCGAACACAGCCATTCATGGCGTAAACGCAGTGGCTGGATTGCTTCTGGTGCCGTGGCTGCCTCGGTGACTCTGGCGGTGCTGATGAGTGTCCGGGTGATGGATGGCGCAAGCTCGGTGCAACCGGTTTCTGTTGCGGCGGTGGATACACCCAGCCTGAATGTGCAGAGTGCTGAAAGCAAGATGGTGGCAGGATCGGATATTGCCACAGACTCAGCCTCGACGCTTGAAAGTGGTTTTGGTCTGAACGGCAGCAATATCAGCCTGGTTTCCATGGATGCCGGCGAGCTTTCCGACACACTGACAGAAGAGCAGTTAAGCTCTGCCCAAAGCCGATTGCATGAATATGTGATGCAGCACAGTGAGCACGCGGCACTGAATACTGGCAGAGGACTGATGCCATTTGCCCGGGTTACCAGCTTTGAACAAGGCGGAGATGCCCAGCAGTGAGAGCCGCCTGGTGTGTTCTGACCCTGGGGCTGGCGCTGGTTAATCCCGTTAATGCCAGTCCGGCAGGTTCGGATAACCAGATTACCGATAACGCTATAGCCTCAGTACATGCCTCCGGTCCGAGACAGTGGCTGGCCCGCATGTCTCACGCCATCAAGGAAGTCAACTACCAGGGGGTACTGGTATTCGGCAATGACCGGCTCTGGCACACCATGGCCATCAGTCATGCGATGGTCGATGGTGTTGAATATGAAAAAATCTCTCATCTGACCGGCCACCCCCGGGAAATCATCCGGGTCGGACAGGACGTCAGTTGTACCCACCCGGATGATCAGGCATTACGGATGTATGATCAGACCGCTAATCTGTTGTCTGGCATTGACCCGGATCTTCCGGCCCTGGGGTCCTACTACCAGATTCGACAAGCCCGATCCGAAAGAATTGCTGGCCGGGATGCCTTGCAAATCCAGGTAGTGCCGAATGATACTTTCCGTTTTGGCCAGAACCTCTGGCTGGATAAAGAAACCGGTTTGTTGTTACGATCGGATCTGGTTGACCAGTCGCGCCAGGTGATCGAGCGTTATCAGTTCGCCGAGATCCGTATTGGCCAGAGCATTCCATCCACCGAGTTTGATGCACCGCCAGACAGCCATCAGTATGTCTCTCATTTGGGAGCTTCAGCGGCGACGGCGTTAATCCAGCATCAGCAAGATTGGTATCCGGACTGGGTACCCCCTGGTTTTACCCGGTCAACGGAGTCCGATGCGACAGCGGGTGCAGCGTTATTGTACAGTGACGGTTTGTCGGCCTTTACCTTGTTTGTTGACCAGGTTGAGCAGGACTCCATGCCGGATATGAGCCGGCGCTGGGGCGCAACGGCGGCGGTGGTACGGCATCAGCGTGCTGGCGAACGCAGAATGAGGATTACAGTTGTTGGCGAGTTGCCGATGGCGACGGCCAAGCGTATTGCTTTGTCGGTACGTTATGCGGGTAATCATCCGATTTCAGAGAGGTAACCATCCATGCCACGTGAAATGGTTGAAGTAAAAGAAGTCGCAAACGGCGGCGTCTGGGTTGAAGGTCTGCAACAGAGCGCTTGTGGCAGTTGTAATTCACGGGCGGGCTGTGGTCAGGCGACACTTAGCAGTATGGGCAAGCCGATACGACTGTGGGTTGCCACAGAATACGTGTTGGAACCCGGTCAGCAAGTGGTGCTGGATCTGCCGTCTGGCAGTCTGGCTGCCAGTGCAGCGACGCTGTATGGCGTGCCACTGGTGGGATTGATTCTGGGAGCTGCGGCTGGCCAGACTTCTGGCGGTGATGTCGCTGCCTTGGTGGTCGGCGTTCTGGGGCTGGCAGGAGGCTTGTTACTGGCGCGTTATATTGCCAATCTGAAACGCCAGCAATGGCTGCCGGCAATTGTTTCTGTGTGTTCGGAATTCTAGCCACAAAATCGACTCTATAATCTCTGCTTGTTACGTTGGTTCACCATTCCCTTGGTGTTAATCATGATCTCGTATTGCCGTTAAAAAGGGTTATCTATGACCAGGATATTCAAATTACTGTTTCCCGTTGTGTTATTGCTGGCATCTGCAGTGCACGCCAGTCTGCCGGATTTTCGTGATCTGGTGAAAGAAGCGTCACCGGCAGTGGTGAATATCAGTACGATACAGCATGTCAGTAGCGGATCCAGCAGTTCGTATCAGCAACGTTATGGCCTGCCGGAAGATGTTCCGGAAATATTCCGGCACTTTTTTGGCGTGCCGTCGCCTTCCCCTCGTGGAGAGCAGGAAAAAACATCTTTGGGCTCCGGTTTTATCGTGTCGCACGATGGTTATATTCTGACGAATAACCATGTGATTCAGGATGCCGACGAAATTATCGTGCGGCTCAACGACCGGCGCGAACTGGAAGCCAAGCTGATCGGGGCCGACAAGAGTTCCGATCTGGCTTTGCTCAAGGTTGAAGCCGATGATCTGCCTATCGTCAGGATGGGAGACTCCGACGCTCTGGATGTGGGGGAATGGGTGGTGGCTATTGGCTCGCCGTTCGGTTTTGACTATTCCGTAACCGCGGGGATTGTCAGCGCCAAAGGACGCAGTTTGCCAAACGAAAACTACGTGCCGTTTATCCAGACCGACGTGGCGATCAATCCGGGTAACTCCGGTGGGCCATTGTTTAACCTGGATGGCAAGGTAGTGGGTATTAACTCTCAGATTTACACGCGTTCCGGTGGGTTTATGGGGGTGTCGTTCGCCATTCCGATTAACGTCGCCATGGATGTGGCGGATCAGCTAAAAGAAAGTGGCGCCGTAAGTCGTGGCTGGCTGGGTGTCGTGATACAGGAAGTCAGCAAGGATCTGGCAGAATCGTTTGGCCTGGAGAAAGCCGCGGGTGCACTGGTTGCCCAGGTGGTACCAGACAGTCCTGCAGAGCAAGCCGGATTGAAAAATGGCGATATTATTACCCGTTTTAATGGCGAAACCATTTACCTGTCATCAGACTTGCCGCATCAGGTCGGGCGGGTTCGTCCCGGTACTGAGGTCCGTATTGACTTGGTTCGTAATGGCAAACGCAAGCGCCTGAATGTGGAAGTAGGGACGCTGTCGAATGATAAAACACAGACACTGGCATCCAACACGACGCCGGGAGAGTTCAGTAGCGATGCAATCGGGGCGCTGGTTGCCGACTTGAACGACAGTCAGCGTCAGAAACTGGGCTTTGATGGCGTGCTGGTCAAGGCGATCAAGGATGGCCCAGCTGCGGTTTCTGGTTTGATGCCGGGAGATGTAATTACCATGATTTATGGCGAAAGCATTAATAATCTGGATGATTTCAAACGGGTTGTGAGTGGATTGCCAGGGGATCGTAGTGTGCCTATGCGTATTGTACGCCGCGGTTCGGCACTGTTTATTCCACTGCGAGTTCCGAAATAACCTCGCAACCGGGGGCAGATAGCGATACAACAACGGCAACGTCAGGTTGCCGTTGTTGTATCTGCAACCTGGTTGGCGATCCGGGTTGACTCTTTATTAGCCATGTATGACGCTTTCAAGTAAAATCCCGCCCCATTTCTTTTGCTGCCTGGATGTAATTCTGTGAGCCACCTGGACCACATTCGTAACTTTTCCATTATCGCCCACATCGACCATGGCAAATCCACGCTGTCGGATCGGATTATTCAGATCTGTGGCGGGTTGACCAACCGTGAAATGCAGCAGCAAGTGCTCGATTCCATGGATATTGAGCGTGAGCGTGGTATTACCATCAAGGCACAAAGCGTGACGCTGGATTATGTTGCCAAAAATGGCGAGACCTATCAGCTGAACTTTATTGATACGCCGGGACATGTTGATTTCAGCTACGAAGTGTCGCGTTCATTGTTTGCCTGCGAAGGGGCCTTGCTGGTGGTGGATGCTGCCCAGGGGGTTGAAGCCCAGTCGGTTGCCAACTGTTACACCGCCATTGAGCAAGGCCTGGAAGTGCGGCCGGTTCTGAACAAGATGGATTTGCCGCAGGCTGACCCGGACAAGGTTGCCCAGGAAATAGAAGATATTATTGGGCTGGATGCTACTGAAGCGGTACGTTGCAGTGCCAAAAGCGGCCTGAACGTCGAAGATGTACTGGAAGATCTGGTGGCCCATATTCCGCCTCCGGAAGGCAATATTGATGGCCCGCTGCAAGCCCTGATCATTGACTCCTGGTTTGATTCCTACCTTGGCGTTGTGTCTCTGGTACGGGTAAAGAACGGGGTTATGCGTAAAGGCGACAAGATTCGTCTCAAGAGTACCGGCAAGGATCATCTGGTTGATGGGGTGGGCATTTTCACACCCAAGCGCCACGAAAAGAAAGAGCTGCGTACCGGTGAAGTGGGTTATATGGTTGCCGGTATCAAGGACATTCATGGGGCGCCGGTGGGGGATACTATCGTTGGAGCCAAGTTCCCGGATACGGCAGCGTTACCAGGATTCCAGAAGGTCAAACCACAGGTGTATGCCGGTTTATTCCCGGTGAGCTCGGATGACTTTGAAAGCTTCCGCGATGCGTTGGAAAAACTCTCCCTGAACGATGCTTCGCTGTTTCACGAGCCAGAAAATTCTGATGCGCTTGGGTTTGGTTTCCGCTGTGGATTCCTGGGCATGCTGCATATGGAGATTATCCAGGAGCGGCTCGAACGCGAATACGACATGGATCTGATTACCACTGCGCCAACGGTGATTTATCAGGTGGTTACCCAGAAGGGCGATATTCTGGAAGTGGATAACCCGTCCAAGCTGCCAGATATTGGCTCTATCACGGAAATGCGTGAGCCGATTGCTGAAGCCAATATTCTGGTACCACAAGAATATCTGGGTAATGTGATCTCGCTGTGTATCGACAAGCGTGGCGTGCAGCTGGATATGCAATACACCGGCAGCCAGGTGGCATTGAAGTACGAATTGCCAATGGGTGAAGTGGTGATGGACTTCTTTGACCGCCTGAAGTCGGCCAGTCGTGGCTTTGCCTCGCTGGATTATAACTTCAGTCGTTTTGAAGCGGCGCCATTGGTGCGACTGGATGTGCTGGTTAATGGAGAACGGGTGGATGCGCTGGCAGTGATTATGCACCGTGATAATGTCCGCCGTCGGGGCGCGGCCTTGACCGAAAAAATGAAAGAACTGATTCCCCGGCAGATGTTTGATGTTGCGATTCAGGCGGCGATGGGGAATCAGGTAGTTGCCCGCACCACCATCAAGGCGCTGCGTAAAAACGTGACAGCCAAGTGTTATGGCGGTGACGTCAGTCGCAAGAAAAAGCTGTTGCAGAAGCAAAAAGACGGCAAAAAGCGTATGAAACAAATAGGCAGTGTTGAAATTCCCCAGTCAGCATTTCTGGCTGTTCTCAAGGTGGATGACTAATGAAAAAGCAAGCAGGCATGTCGTTTTACTCTGTCATTATGGTCTTGGTGATGGTTGGTGTGCTGGCCAAAGCGGCCATCGCCGTTATGCCCATGTATTGGGATGACCGCATGTTGCAGCAGGTGCTGGATACCTTGCATAGTTCAAAAACCATCACGGCGACCACGTCGGTCAAAGAAGTACACAAGGTCATGGCAGCGCGTATCAGCTCCAACAACCTGAATATTACTATCGATGACATGGTAGTGATGCGCACCAAAGGCGCAGTGACCATCGACTGGACTTACGAAGTCAAAGAACATTTCATGGGCAACCTGTATGTTATTGGCCAATTTACTCATCATGAAGAATTTCAATAAGTGAATGACCCTCTGTTAAAACTTTCCCAGCGCCTGGGCTACACCTTTAAAAATGAACAACTGGTGACTCTGGCGCTTACCCACCGCAGTAAAGGTGGTACCAACAACGAGCGCCTTGAATTTCTGGGTGACTCCATTCTTAATTTTGTTGTTGCTGAAGATCTTTACCAGCGTTTTGATCAGGCTCGTGAAGGCAAACTCAGTCGCTTGCGTGCCCGCATGGTCAAGGGTAAAACCCTGGCCGACCTGGCTCGTGAATTCGACCTGGGAGATTTCCTGATTCTGGGGTCTGGTGAACTGAAAAGTGGTGGACATCGGCGCGAGTCCATTTTGGCGGATACGGTAGAGGCTCTGATTGGTGCCATCTATCTGGACGCTGGCCTGGATGCTGCGCGTCGCTGTATTCTGAGCTGGTATCAGACCCGGCTGGATGAACTGTCTCTGGAAGACCCGATCAAGGACCCCAAAACCCGCTTGCAGGAGTATCAGCAGAGCAAACACTTGCCTCTGCCCAAATACAATGTATTGGCGTTGACGGGGCCAACCAACGAGCAGATATTCAAGGTCGAAGTCCAGATTCAGGATGCCGAACCCCAGGTCGCCGAAGGTGCCAGTCGTCGGGCTGCAGAACAGGCTGCGGCGATGCAAGTACTGACCGAGCTCGGTATCCGAGAGGAAGAAAAATGACACAACGCACCGGGTTTGTTGCCATCGTCGGTCGCCCCAATGTGGGCAAGTCGACACTGCTCAATCGTATTCTTGGGCAGAAACTGTCCATTACCTCCCGCAAGCCGCAAACCACTCGCCACCAGATTCTGGGTATCAAGACAGAAGAGGATGTGCAGGTGGTATATGTCGATACACCAGGCATACACCTGCATCAGGAAAAAGCCATCAACCGCTATATGAACAAGGCGGCCACAACGGCAGTAAAAGATGTTGATCTGGTTGTTATGGTCGTCGACCGGACGCGCTGGACGGAAGAAGACGACCTGGTATTACAAGCCGTCAGCCAACAACGGGCGCCGGTGGTGCTGGTGGTCAACAAGGTCGACTTTATCAAGGATAAAGACGAAGAATTACTGCCGTATCTGCAAACCCTGTCCGAGCGGTATGCCTTCGCCCAGATCGTTCCGCTGAGCGCCAAAACCGGCCGTAACGTCGATCGGCTGGAATCCTTGATCAACAGTTATTTGCCAGAAGCCGGGTATTTTTATCCGGAAGACCAGATTACTGATCGCAGCTCCCGCTTTCTGGCGGCAGAACTGGTGCGCGAAAAAATCATGCGTCAGCTGGGGGATGAGCTTCCTTACGCCATGACGGTTGAAATCGAAGAGTTTACCCACGACGGTCGGCTGGCAGAAATCAGCGCCCTGATTCTGGTCGAACGCTCATCGCAAAAGCGTATTGTGATCGGTGATGCTGGCTCTCGTATCAAACAAATTGGCCAGGATGCCCGTAAGGATATGGAGATTCTGTTCGACTGCAAGGTGATGCTGAACCTGTGGGTCAAGGTCAAAGCCAACTGGTCTGATGATGAGCGTGCCTTGCGTAGTTTGGGTTACGACGACCGCGTCTGATGCAAGCACTGGTGGTGTTACACCGGCAACCGGCCGGAGAATCCGGCTGGTTGCTGTCTGCCCTGTGTGAGCAAGACGGTTTTCAGCTGTTGCTGGCTCCCCGGCGCAAAACATTACACCTGCACCAGGTTTATCAGGGGGTCTGGCAAGCCGAACAGGATTGGCCCCGATTGGTGCTGGCTGACCCTCAGCAGACGTTTTTCCTGACAGGAGAGGCGCTGTTTTGTACCGCTTACCTGAACGAGCTGTTGTTACGTCTGTTACCTCAGGGTGAATCGTTTCCCGGCTTGTATCAGCGTTATACCCATACCTTGAGGGCACTGGCCGACGGGCAGGCAGCGGAACCCTGGTTGCGTATGTTTGAGTATCAGCTGCTGTCGGATTTGGGGCTGGGTTTTCATTGGCATCGGGATCAGACTGGCGCTGCAATCCAGGCATCGGCTTATTATGCTTTTGAAGCGCAGGCCGGGTTTGCAGTAACCCGAGATCCTGCTGGTTTCCCCGGCTCGATATTACTGGCGATTCATCAGGGCCAGTTAGGCATAACCGAACTGCGGCTGGCCAAGTGGGTATTGCGGCAGGCGTTATCGGAATGCTTGTCACGGCCGCTAAACAGCCGCCGCTTGTTTGACCTGCCTGGTCATGCGGCACAGGTACAGGCACCGGATGCCGGACGCCTCGCTGCTGTTAAATTCCCCGCTGGTGATTTACCCTCTGATTGTCATTGAGCTGTTCAAAGACTGCTTGTTCAGTGACTTATCCCCTATTGATTGAGGAAATTGTTGTGATTAAAAACGGCCGTGTTCTTCTTGGCGTTAATATCGATCATATAGCCACTTTGCGGCAGGCTCGTGGTACCCGTTACCCTGACCCGGTACAGGCTGCTTTTGTGGCTGAGCAGGCCGGTGCCGATGGTATTACCATTCATCCCCGTGAAGACCGTCGTCATATCCAGACCCGCGATGTGTACGTCTTGAAAGAAACTCTGACTACGCGCATGAATCTGGAAATGGCCGTTACCGAAGCCATGTTGCAACTGGCAGAAGAAGTAGAGCCGGAATGTGTTTGTCTTGTGCCAGAAAAGAGAGAAGAACTGACCACGGAAGGTGGCCTGGATGTGGTGGGGCAAGAAGACCAAATCCGGAAAGCCGTGGCCCGTTTGCAACAGGTCGGCAGTGTGGTGTCCTTGTTTATCGACCCGGATACCGCCCAGATTGACGCTGCGGTTCGCACAGGAGCCCCTGTGATTGAGTTGCACACCGGTCGTTATGCCGATGCCTCTGCCGCGGTGGTTGATGAAGAGCTGCAGCGGATTCAGGAAGCGGCGCGTTATGCTCATGGCTGTGGATTGGTGGTTAATGCCGGACATGGCCTGAACTACCACAATGTGGAGCCAATCGCGGCTATTGCTGAAATCAATGAATTGAATATCGGCCATGGGATTGTTGCCCAGGCGCTGTTTGTTGGTATGGAACGAGCGGTTGCCGAGATGCGTAGCTTGTTGGCTGCTGCTTCAGCGTGATGCCAGACAGCCTGCCCGTTGGCGAGTCAGCGGTGGTTGGTGTCGGCACGGATATCCTTCAGGTGGAGCGTATCGGGCTGGTCTTTCGCCGCAAGGGTGAGCGATTGGTGACGCGTATCCTGACGCCGGCGGAGCAGGCCTTGTGGCGACAACGTGGTGGCACGGTGAACTTCCTTGCCAAGCAGTTTGCCGCCAAGGAAGCCCTCGCCAAGGCGCTGGGTACCGGGATTGCCAAAGGAGTGGGGTTCCAGCAGCTGGAGGTGTTGCGGAGCGCTGCAGGGGCGCCGCGCGTGTCACTCTACGGCGCGGCCGCCGACCGCTTGCAACAGCTGGGAGGCAAACAGGCCTGGGTCAGCTTGTCGGATGAGGAAGCGCTGGTATTGGCATTTGCGGTGCTGTCCCGTTAATCCAGACAGTGGGTTGGGGTTTCGGTGATTTAATCCCGGTTACTGTTACTGAGGTCGCTGCGCCAGTCGTGCTGATCTGCCCATTGTTGCAGTTTTTCAGCGCTTTCAATCATCGCTCGCAACCGTCCTGGCAAGTGACTGTGTTGTTTGCATTTGAGTGCTGTCTCAAGCGCATCAAGATCATGTCGCAGGGCCGGTATGCCGCAATAACGTGAGGCGCCATGCAGACGGTGCACTGCCGCCTGCAAATCTTCCAGTGCTTCTTCTTCCCACAGTGTGCGGATGTTCATGATCTCTTTGGGTAATGATGTCAGTAGCATTTCCATCATGTCACACGCCAGGCCAGGTTTGCCGCTGGCACAGCGCAAGGCCAGCTCCAGCGAAAACAGACAGGGCTGATCGGTTTGCTCACCTTGCTGTCGGTTATCGGCGCTTGTTTCTGCCGCTGTTTGCATCGGCTCCGTCGGTGGCATATACCCTGTCCAGCGATGAATGCACTGCACCAGCTGATCCATGGAGATCGGTTTGGTTTGATAGTCGTTCATACCATTATTGAGCAGTTGCTGGCGTTCATCGGCCATGGCGTGAGCGGTGAGGGCAATGACAGGAATACTTTGTTTGTTTGGTAACAAACGAATTTTGCGGGTGGCTTCCAGGCCATTCATCCCCGGCATCTGAATATCCATAAACACAAGATCAATAGATTGCTGCTGGATAATCTGGATGGCCTCCTGGCCAGAGGAGGCACCATAAGTGGGTAAGCCAAGCTCTCTCAGTAGTGTGACCACCAAACGTAAATTGGCTTCATTATCGTCGACTGCCAGCACGTGTGGAGGTAGGCCACTGGCCTGGTTGAGTTGATGCAGGGCCGTGGAGGGTTCGTCCTCGACGGACTCACCCTTCAGGATGCTGGCCAGTAGCGCGTGCAGTTTGCGGCTGCTGAATGGCCGGGTCATACAGGCGAATGCACCAATGCGGCGGAACTGATCTTGCTGGTCGTGATCGAGGCTGTCTATCAGGGTAATAATCGGAACATCATAGGGCAGCAGTTGCCGGGTAATTTGCTGGTATAAATTGTTGTTCAGGTGATCATGATCGACGGTGATAATAATGACATCCGGTCGATTGCCTTGAGCCTGTAGCCGTTGCTCCAGTTCCGGGATGGAGGAGCAGGGAGTACCAACCAGTTGCCATTCCTTGAGCAAAATACACAGGTTACGGTTACTACCCGGATGTTCATCCAGTACCGCGATCTGGCCCGGTTTCAGGCTGCACAGCGGTGGCGGCGGGTTCTGGTCGATATCCGCACTGACGTAAAAACTGAACTCGGACCCCTCGCCTGGTTTGCTACTGACACTGATATCACCGTGCATGGACTGCACCAACGCGCGTGAGATAATCAGCCCCAGCCCGGTGCCGCCAAACTGGCGGGCGGTACTGGCATCGGCCTGGCTAAAAGCACTGAACAAGCGTTTCTGCTGCTCCGCTGACATGCCGATACCGGTATCCTTGATGGTAATACTGATGTTGGCCTGACTGTCGCGCACATTAATCAGACTGATATCAACGGCGACTGAGCCGGACGGGGTGAACTTGATGGCGTTCCCTACCAGATTGGTCAGCACCTGCTTCAGGCGTAATTCATCGCTGAGCAGTTGGCAGGGGACGTCGTCCGCAATCGAGAGAGACAGTGCCAGCCGTTTGTTGATGGCGTCCGGCGTCAGGGCAATCAGTACATCCTCGGTGAGCTCCCTGAGGTTGACCGGATTGTGCTCGATGATCAACTTGCCTGCTTCGAGTTTGGAAAGGTCGAGAATATCGTTAATGATGCGCATCAGGTCATCGGATGATTTGCGCATCGTGTCGATATAATCACTTTGTCGTTCACTGAGGGTGGTGCGCTCCATCAGTTGTACGTAGCCTTTAATCCCTGTCAGCGGGGTACGTAGTTCATGGCTGACATTGGCAAGGAATTCGGATTTCAGGCGGCTGGCTGCTTGAGCCTCTTGCTGGTCGAGCTGTAACTGGCGGTTACGGATTTCAAGGTCATCCATGGTTTCCAGTATGTCGCGCGTTGCTTCTTCGATCTGGCGCTGCTGCTCGACCGCGTTCTGATGCAGACCGGCGGCAAGACTGTTGATCGCACTGGCCATCTCACCCATCTCGCCACCTTCTTCAACCCGCACCCTGACTTCATGTTTGCCTTCTTCCAGTGAGCGGATTGCTTGCAGGATGCTGGTAATGGGACGGGAAATCAGGCGGCTGATATAAGCTGCCGAGATAAAACCGCAGATCAGCGCAAACAGAATAATCAGTATTGAGGAGGCGGCGTAATGGTAGCGCTGCAGGCGAGTGTTGTTGGATGATAATTCCAGCTCTGCCCATCCCAGTAACTTGGGTTCGGCCACCTGCTCGGCAAAAAACTGGGTGGATACCTGATCCGAAATAACCAGATTCTGTGCCAGTACCGGAGTGCGTACCCGTACCGACTCGCTGGTATGCATCAGATGTAATTGACCGCGCTTCAGTGTGGAATCGGATAGCTGGTGGCTGATCATTCGCGGCCCAGCGTGGGCCATCAATTCCATATCCTGGTTATAGATACTGACGGAACGAACGTCGGGCTCTTCCAGCATGTTATTGGCAATATTTTGCAGAATGGCCACATTGCCAATGGTGACGCCATATTCGCAAACCGGCGCCAGCTGTTTGGCCATGGCCAGTGCGCGTTGATCGAGCAAATCATTGAGGTCGCGGAAACGCTGGCTGATAAAATAACCGCCAAGAGTGACAGAGGCGATCAGGACAGGCACCAGCCCCATTAATAACGCGCGCTTTTGAATCTTCCAGGTTTTCATGGTGTTCGCCAGACAACCTGAACCAGCAGGTCGATAAATGAACCTGAAGAGTACTGAGTAATAGCGCTATACGCAATCTTCGAACATCTGTCTGGCGCAGGTTGACGGTAATCACAATGGCTACTTGCATTGGTGCGAAGACAAGTGAGGGCTATATGGAAATCAGTAATTGTTATTAACGAATTATTCAGCCAACACGTACTATATCGCGTATTTGGTTATATGAATAACAGGCAAGGTGACGACGGTGATAAACCAATCCGATTGTAACTACCCAACCATTGCAGATTGCATTGGTCATACGCCGTTGGTACGGCTGCAGCGTATGGGGATCAACAGCAAGGGTAATCAGATACTACTGAAGCTGGAAGGTAATAACCCGGCCGGTTCGGTTAAAGACCGGCCAGCACTGTCGATGATCCGGTTGGCTGAGCAGCAGGGTAATATCCAGCCTGGAGATACACTGATTGAAGCGACCAGCGGTAATACTGGCATTGCGCTGGCGATGGCCGCGGCAATGATGGGGTATCGCATCATTCTTATCATGCCAGACACCAGTACCATGGAGCGGCGCTGGGCCATGCAAGCCTATGGGGCGGAACTGATCCTGGTCAGTAATGGGATGGAAGGCGCTCGTGATCTGGCCCTGGCGATGGAGGCCGAAGGTCAAGGCAAGGTGCTGAACCAGTTTGGCAACCTGGCCAACCCGGAGGCGCATTATGTCGGTACGGGGCCGGAAATCTGGCAGCAGACTGGTGGGCGAGTCACTCATTTTGTCAGCTCGATGGGAACAACCGGTACCATCATGGGCATCTCGCGCTACCTCAAGGAGCAAAACCCGAATGTATGTGTTGTCGGTTTGCAGCCGGCAGATAACGCCTCCATCCCGGGAATCCGGCGTTGGCCGGAAGAGTATTTGCCTACCATTTTTGAGCGGCAGCGGGTCGATCAAATCCTTGATATCGGCCAGCAAGAGGCTGAAAACACCATGCGACAATTGGCCCGGGAAGAAGGCATTTTTTGTGGCGTGTCGTCCGGTGGTGCGGTATACGCCGCGTTGCAGTTGGCGTTACAGCTAGAGGATGCCACGATTGTAGCGATCGTCTGTGACCGGGGTGATCGTTATTTGTCGTCCGGGATTTTTGCGCCCGAGCAGGAATAAACCCGGAAATAGCCACCAATCCGGTCGTGACAGGGCTTCAGGGTTGCAATCCCGCTGAGAGTACCAATACTGTGCGCCGTTACCGCCAGCGGAGCTATATCCAGCTGGCATTTGCTCAGGAGATACGGGTGGCTACGGCAAAAACCTTGCAGCTGAATATAGATAACATGACATCGGATGGACAAGGGGTCGCACGCCTTGGTCGCGATGTCTATTTTGTACCGGGCGCCTTGCCTGGAGAACAGGTGACTGCCCGCCTGGATGGTCGCCGCAAAAAAGTCTGGATGACCAAGCTGACCACGATCGACACCATGTCCCCCGACCGGGTGACACCAGCTTGCCCACACTACCAGCGTTGTGGTGGCTGCGACTTGCAGCATCTGTCATACCCCGCCCAGGTTACTTTCAAGCAGCAACGTGTTGAGCGCGAGTTCAGTCGACAGGGCCTGATCGTGCCCGAATGGACCACACCGATTACCGCGGAACCGTGGGGCTATCGACGCAAGGCCCGCCTGGGCGTGCGTTTCAGTAAAAACAAGCAGCGTAACTTTCTTGGCTTTCGTGAAGCCGCTTCCGAACATCTGACCAATATTGATCGTTGCCCAGTGTTACCAGCCTTACCGGCATTGGATTGGAGTCGTTGGCGTGAGTGTATTTCGACCTTGCAAGGCCGGGATCATATTACCCAGATTGAAGTGGTGGCGGCAGATAGCGCGCTGGCACTGGTGTTCCGCATCCTCAAGCCGCTGTCATTGGCTGACCAGAAAATCTTGTGTGCCCAGGCCGAAGCCTTGACGGGGGATTCGTTATTACAGCTATGGCTGAATCCGGGGCGTGATGAGCCATCGGTGTGCATTTTTCCCGACCAGCCGGTCGATCTGGTTCATTTTGTCGATGAGCAGCCATTAAAAATGCAACTGAGCGACTTTTTTCAGGTCAATGGCCCGGTTAATCGGGCAATGGTGCAACAGGCTTTGGACTGGCTGCAGCCCCAATCTGAGGACGTCATCTGGGATTTGTTTGCCGGACACGGCAATTTCAGTATGCCGCTGGCGCGGCGTAGCCAACAGGTCTGTGCTGTCGAGGTGCAAGAGAGCATGATTGGCAGTTTGCAGCGTCAGGCAGAGTCTCTGGCGCTGTCTTTGCATGCGATTGAAGCCGATTTATCAAATACTGGCGTGCTGGCTCACCTGCCGGCCCCCGACAAAGTGCTGCTGGATCCGCCACGAGCAGGTGCGGCAGCCCTTATGCAAGAATTGAACACCCGTCAGGTATCGCAGGTACTTTACGTGTCTTGTGACGCTGCGACCCTTGCGCGGGACTTGAGTACGCTGGTGGCTGGTGGCTACCAGATAGAAAAGGCAGGAATTATGGATATGTTTCCCCAGACGCATCATGTCGAAACCATGGTGCTGCTCCGCTATAAGGACAAGCGTCGTGGTTAAGGTAAGAGAAGATCTTCCTCTTTGGCACGATGGTTCCCTGGACGCTGAACGCTGGTTGGAGCGGGCCGCCCAGAGATATGAAATCCGCGATCCTGATGTGTTGTTAAAAGCACTGCAGCTGGCCAAGCAGTTGTCCGATGAAGCCATTGCCAACCAGACCTACTGGTCGGTCGACAGTGTGCAAATGGGCATTGAAATGGCTCAACTGTTGATGGATCTGCGACTGGACACCGAATCGCTGGTGGCAGCTATTCTGTACCGTGCGGTACGGGAAGGGCGCTTGTCGCTGCCACGCGTCGAACGTGACTTTGGTGGCACGGTGGCCAAGTTGATTGAAGGCGTGCTGCGCATGGCCGCCATCAGTGCCATTCAGAACTCAACCGATGATGTGGTGCTGGGCCAGCGTGAAGCCCAGGTTGATAACCTGCGCAAAATGCTGGTGGCCATGATTGATGATGTCCGGGTGGCACTGATCAAACTGGCAGAACGCACCTCGGCCATCCGTGCCGTCAAGGATGCACCACCGGACCGGCGTCAGAAAGTGGCCGAAGAAGTGTTTAATATTTATGCGCCACTGGCTCACCGGTTAGGGATTGGTCATCTTAAATGGGAGCTGGAAGACCTGGCGTTTCGTTATCTGCAGCCGGACTCCTATAAACAGATTGCCAGTTTGCTGGATGAAAAACGGATTGCCCGGCAAGACTATATTGAAGATGTCGTGCAGCGCCTGCGGGAAGAATTACTGGATTACGGTATCCGTTGTGATGTGTATGGCCGGGTCAAGCACATCTACAGTATCTGGCGCAAAATGAGCCGCAAGAATCTCGACTTCTCGCAGATCTATGACATTCGGGCTGTCCGGATTCTGGTACCGGAACGACGCGACTGTTACGCCGCTCTCGGCACAGTGCATACGCTCTGGCGTCATATTCCCAATGAATTTGATGACTACATCGCCAACCCGAAAGAAAACGGCTATCGCTCTTTGCATACGGCGGTGATTGGTCCGGAAGGCAAGATTCTGGAAGTGCAGATTCGTACTCATGAAATGCACGAAGACGCCGAGCTGGGAGTCTGCGCCCACTGGCTATACAAGGGCACGGACACCAACGGCAAGGATAACGGCTACGAACAGAAAATTACCTGGCTGCGTCAGGTACTGGAATGGCACGAAGAACTGGATGATCTGCCCGAGCTGGCTCAGGCCTTGCGCAGTGATATCAACCCGGACCGTATCTACGTGTTTACGCCGAGTGGCCATGTGGTGGATTTACCGCCCAATGCGACCCCGGTGGATTTTGCCTATCGGGTACATACCGAAGTGGGTAACAAGTGTCGTGGTGCCAAGGTCAACGGCCGGATTGTGCCCCTGACCTACACCCTTAAAACCGGTGAGCAGATCGAGATTCTGACCCATCCCGACGCCAACCCCAGCCGTGACTGGCTGTATGTCGAATCCGGCTATATCCACACCAACAGAGCCAGAGCCAAGGTGGCGCACTGGTTCAAGTTGCAGGCCAGGGATCAGAACATCGAAGAAGGCCGTGCGCTGGTGTTACGGGAACTGGATCGCATGGATCTGGCGCAAGAGCCACTGCATGACATCGCCCAGAAAATGAACATGAAATCGATAGATGACATGTTTGCCGCCGTGGGTGCCGGTGATATGCGTGTTGGCCAAATAGTGAACGCTGTCTTGCGGCAGACCGATGCAGGCCAGTCACAGCAAGAATTACCCCTTATCCGCAAAGCATTGGAAGCAACCGTCAAACCGGGTAAGGATGATATTTACATCGAAGGCGTTGGCAATCTGCTGACCCAGATGGCGCAGTGTTGCCAGCCGCTGCCCGGTGATGATATCCGGGGCTACGTTACCATGGGGCGAGGAGTGACCGTGCATCGCAGCGATTGTGAAAACCTGCTGCATCTGGAAGCAATCGAACCCAGCCGAGTGCTGCAAGTTACCTGGGGCGTCAAACCGACCCGCACCTATCCGGTCGAGTTATCGATCCTGGCGTATGACCGTACGGGTCTGCTACGGGACGTCAGTGCGGTGTTGGCCAATGAACGGGTCAACGTCGTCGGTGTTACCACCCAGTCAAACCAGGGAGACAATACCGCCAGCATGCAGCTGATGGTCGAGGTTGAAAGTCTGGAAAATCTGGGTCGCCTGATGAACAAGGTTGAACAACTGCCCAATATTATGTCAGCGCGGCGTATTCGCGGAGAGAAATCCTGATGTATCAACTGGAAGACCTGGTCACCCTGATGGCCCGTTTGCGTCACCCGCAAACCGGCTGTCCCTGGGATCTGCAACAGGATTTCGCCAGTATTGTGCCGCACACACTGGAAGAAGCCTACGAAGTAGCCGATGCCATTGAACGTCAGGACTGGCCACACCTTGAAGAAGAGCTGGGTGATTTGCTGTTTCAGGTGATTTTTTACGGGCAGTTAGGGGTTGAAAAACAGTATTTTTCCCTTGCTAGCATTATCGACCGCCTGGTGGCCAAACTGATCCGTCGCCATCCCCATGTGTTTCCTGAAGGGACCCTGGAGAGTGAACGGGAGGCTGGGCTTGCTCCACAGGAAGTGGATATCAGCCGTCAATGGGAAGCCATTAAAACAGCCGAGAAAGCAGCCAAATCACAACAGCCAGATCGATTGCTGGATTCGGTTCCGGCGAATCTGCCGGGGCTTACCCGGGCAGTCAAACTGCAGAAAAAAACCGCGACGGTCGGTTTTGACTGGCAAGACCCACAAGCGGTCATGGATAAAATCCGTGAAGAACTGGAAGAAGTAAGCGTGGAAGTGGAGGCCAATGATCGTCAGCGTCTGGAGTCTGAAATTGGCGACTTGCTGTTTGCGGTAACCAATCTGGCGCGTCATTACCAAATTGACCCGGAAGTGGCCATTCGTGGTACCAACCAGCGTTTCAGTCAGCGTTTTGCCGTGGTTGAAGAACGGGCACTGGCGTCTGGTGGCTGGCAGCAGGCCACACTCAGCGATATGGAAGCATCCTGGCAAATCGCCAAACAGCAGGAAAAACAACAGGCCGATTGACGCAGTCGCTTATCCGCCCTGTTGTTGATCTGCTATTGTCCCGGGGTTTGTTTTTAATGCTGGCCGGGATCCATCCTGGCCAGATGTTTACGGCTTAACGCCAGAAAGGTCGGTGTTGGGCCGATATCCTCATAGAGCGGAAATCCTTCTTCGTCCCGTGCAACAATCGTGTTGCCAGCGACATAAGGAAAACCGCTGGTCAGATCGTTTAATGCCGCCTGTACCAGGTCTGCCAGTAATCGCTCTCGCGACAGACCGGGAAACATATCCAGTAACGCCTCCACCCGGGCGGCATCCTTGATGTTGAGTGAAACGGGATAGTGGTGCTCAGCCACCGGGTCGCCATATTCCTGCTGCCAGTGAGCCATCAAAGCTGACGCTTTCATATTAATCTCCTTTCACAAGGTCCCTTTATTTTGGTATGAATTACAGGGATGGTTCAGAAAATTTATGGATATCACGGGGCAACCTGAGCAGCACAAGACCACTGCCAGCTCTGTCGCGTCACTATTGGACGTCAAACCGATCAGTCAGGAGGGAGCGTGATGAGCGAACTGGATCCACTATTACGAGACAAGGTAAAAATGCTTGGCACCATGCTGGGCAAGACCATTCAGGCCAGTCAGGGCAGTGATGTACTGGACTCGATTGAATCGATACGCCAGCAAGCCAAGCGAGCTCGCCAGGGGAACCCGGCAGAACGGGAGCAGTTGCTGCAAACCCTGAAAAACCTGCCTGAAAAAAACCTGCTGCCGGTTGTACGGGGATTTAACCAGTTTCTTAACCTCGCCAATATTGCCGACCAGCAACATGGCAGCAGCTGGCGTCGGGCCGGAGAGTTATCGCCCGGTCTGGATACCATGTTTCCGGATCTGCTCGAACGGCTTGAGGCCGCCGGGGTCAAGGCCGACGGCCTGAGTGAGCGTATCGCCGACCTCAATATTGAACTGGTATTAACGGCCCATCCTACCGAAATCACGCGTCGTACCCTGATTCAGAAATACGACACCATCACCAGTTTGCTACAGCAGCGTGATGATTTGCATGACCAGCATCCACTGCTGCAGGAACTGGATCAACGTCTGGCGAGATTGATCGAAGAAGTCTGGCATACCAATGAAATCCGCAAGACCCGGCCAACCGCCATTGATGAAGCCCGCTGGGGGTTTGCCGTGGTGGAAAACTCGCTTTGGGCAGCGGTGCCGAAAATGATGCGTGACCTCGACCAGCAGCTATTGGCACATGGTGGCAAGGTACTGCCGCTGGATTCTGCGCCGGTACGATTTGCTTCCTGGATGGGCGGTGATCGTGATGGCAACCCTAATGTAACGGCACCAGTAACACGGGAAGTACTCTACCTGGCGCGTTGGATGGCGGCCGACCTGTATTTACGCGACATCGATAAACTGGGGAACCAGCTGTCGATGATGGCAGCGTCAGAGGAGCTTTTGCAGGCCTTTCCACAAGACCCTGACGAACCTTACCGGGCCTGTTTGCACGTCTTGCGCTCGCGACTGGAAGATACCAAACAGTGGGCAACAGACTGCATTCAGCAGCAGGAAACCAGTGGTAATCCCCTGACCCGGGATGAAGAACTGCTGGAACCGTTAACCCTGTGTTACCGCAGCTTGCTCGAGAACGGCATGGAGACCATTGCCGATGGCCAGCTGCTCGATACCATTCGCCGTGTGGCTTGTTTCGGGGTCTCACTGGTGCGACTCGATGTACGGCAGGAGTCATCCCGTCATGCCGGAGTGATGCAGGCCATTTGCCAGTATTACGGCTGGGGTGATTACCTCAGTTGGAACGAAGACGAAAAACAGGCATTTTTACTGCGTGAGCTGGCTTCCCGGCGACCGCTGGTGCCCAAGCACTGGCAACCGTCCGCAGATGTGCAGGAGGTGCTGGATACTGTGGCAGTACTGGCAACCGAAGCCGGTGAAGGGGTGTCGTGCTACATTATCTCGATGGCCAGCGAGCCTTCGGATATCCTTGCCGTGATCCTGCTGCTACAAGACGCCGGCGTGCGGGCGCATTTTCCGGTGGTACCGCTGTTCGAAACCCTGGGCGACCTGCAACAGGCATCGTTACGCATGAGCAAGCTGTGGGCGGTGGACTGGTATCGCGACTATTGTCAGCACCGTCAGCAAGTGATGATTGGCTATTCGGATTCATCCAAGGATGCCGGTCAGCTGGCGGCGGTTTGGGCGCAGTATCAGGCTCAGGAAGCCTTGACCCGGACTGCCAGTGACGCCGGGATCTCTCTGACCTTGTTTCATGGCCGTGGTGGTACCGTTGGCCGCGGAGGTGGCCCGGCGCATCGGGCGATTCTGGCCCAGCCGCCGGGGTCTGTTGCCGGTGGCTTGCGGGTGACGGAACAGGGTGAAATGATTCGTTTCAAGTTTGGCCAGCCAGACGTTGCACGGCGTAACCTGAAGATCTATGTGTCGGCGGTATTGGAAGCCAATTTGCTGCCACCGGAGCCTGCGCGGGATGAATGGCGGGCACAAATGACCCGATTGGCCGAGCGAGGCGTGGCATCGTATCGGGCGATGGTGCGCGATACGCCGGAATTCGTACGCTACTTTCGTAGCGCCACACCGGAACCGGAGCTGGGAAAACTGGCTCTGGGCAGTCGTCCGGCCCGCCGTAAAGCCGGTGGCGGTATCGAAACCTTGCGGGCTATTCCCTGGATTTTTGCCTGGACCCAGATGCGGCTGATGCTACCGGCCTGGTTAGGGTCGGATGACGCATTGGATGACTGCCAACAACGGGGAGAGTTACCGGTTTTGCAGGGCATGTACCGGGATTGGCCTTTCTTTCGTACCTATATCGATATGCTGGAGATGGTCGTTTCCAAAGCCGACAGTGCAATCGCCGAGTATTATGAATCACGTCTGGTTGAGCCAGGCTTGCAGCCACTGGGAGAGCAACTGCGTCAGCGGCTGGATAACGTCAAGGCGCGGGTACTGGCCATCAATGGCCAGCAGGCATTGCTCGACAGTCAGCCGGTATTGCGTGATTCCATGACGGTACGTGATCCATATACCGACCCGTTACACTATTTGCAGGTGGAATTGTTATATCGTGAGCGGCGACATCCGGAAATGATCAATCCGGAAGTTGAGCAGGCATTGATGGTCACAATGGCCGGTATTGCTGCCGGTATGAGGAATACCGGTTAAGAATAAAGTATGGCCGGTTCGATGGATCACCAGATTGCCCGCCTCTGTTTTCGGAGCAAGAAACGGGGTTTTTTGACCAAGACAAGCGGGCCAGATTGATTGATTATATACGACCTGGGGATAGCACCTCAGGTCGTAATACGCCGCGTTAAAATGATAACAATCAATGCGGTATACCAAAGTCGGGCGTTACTCCCACAGGATTTTGGTCACAATAAGTTGAGATCAGACCTGTGCCAGAGTAAGGTTACAGCTATTTTTTGGCTGGTTAAAAAATAACCATAAATTAACCAGATGGATCCAAACCAATCTAACAACGAGGGGAAGCGCATGCGCGTAATTCTTTTGGGCGCACCAGGTGCCGGCAAAGGCACTCAGGCCAAGTTCATTTGTGAAAAGTACGATATTCCACAAATTTCAACCGGTGACATGCTGCGTGCCGCAGTCAAGGCAGGTTCTGAGCTGGGCCTCAAGGTCAAGGAAATCATGGAGACCGGTGGTCTGGTTTCGGATGAAATCATTATCGGTCTGGTCAAGGAACGTATTACTCAGGAAGACTGTGTTAACGGTTTTCTGTTTGATGGATTTCCTCGCACTATTCCTCAAGCGGAAGCCATGCTGGAAGCTGGCGTGGTGATCGATCATGTCGTTGAAATCGATGTTGATGATGAAGAAATCGTCAAACGTCTGAGTGGCCGTCGTGTGCACCCAGGCTCTGGCCGTGTCTACCACGTAATCTACAATGCGCCAAAAGTGGCCGGTAAAGACGATGAAACCGGTGAAGATCTGGTACAACGTGACGACGACCAGGAAGTGACCATTCGCAAACGTTTGTCTATTTACCACGAACAAACCGAGCCGCTGGTTGCTTTCTACAAGCAACTGGAAGCCAAGCAGGATGCCAGCTCACCCAAGTACAGCCATATTCCGGGTGTAGGCTCCATGCAAGACATTACCAATACCGTGATGTCTGCGCTGGGTTAACCACCTGCCAGCCATAAAAAAAGCTCCTTCGGGGGCTTTTTTTATGGCTGCTGTTTATGCGCCGTATTTATGTCCGGTGTTTTGCCAGCGCGTCGGATTGGCTCTGCTATACTGCGCGCTTTTTACGAGAGGGCAGGGTTTGGAATGGCCAATTTGCTGATTGTTGATGCCTCGTCGGCATTATGTTCCGTCAGTCTGATTTCCGCCGCAGGTGTCCAGGATCTGACCGAAAGACAGCCCCGCCGCCATGCCCAGCGCTTGTTGCCGATGATCGATGAGGTGCTGGTAGCTGCCGCAGTGGACAAGTCAGCGCTGGATGGTTTGGCGTTTAGCCGTGGTCCGGGTTCGTTTACCGGTATTCGTATTGCCGTCAGTGTGATTCAAGGGATTGCCCTGGGTTTGAATGTGCCGGTATACGGTTTTTCTACCCTGCAACTGTTGGCGCAACAGGCGCTGACGCAGACAACAGCAGGCCGGGTGGTAACTGTGCTGGATGCTCATATGGGTGAAGTATTCTGGGCTGTGTACGAGCGTAATGGGCCGCTTTGTCGGCTGCTGGGTACTGAGCAAGTCAGTCAGCCCCGACACTGTGTCGAACAGTTGCAGGCGTTGCTACAGACCCGGCAGCTTGATCCGAATGACTGTGTGATGGCTGGCAATGGCGTATCGCTGCTGGCTGCGCTGGATGATAACCCGGTCGCGCTAGCGCTGATCGAAGGGATTGAGCCTTTGAGCCACTACGCCGCAGATCAGGTCATGGCTGCCTGGCAGCAAGGGGAATTTGCTGGCATCGAGGATTTCCCCCCCGTATATTTGCGCGATTCCGTCGCATGGAAAAAACTGGACGAGCAACCAAGCCTGCTCAAACGCTGAGGAACCAATCGTGGGAATTTTTGAAACTGTTGTCTTGGCAATTCTGCAAGGGATTACCGAGTTTTTACCGATCTCCAGCTCGGCTCACCTGATTTTACCCTCACAGGTGTTCGGTTGGCCGGATCAGGGACTGGCGTTTGATGTCGCGGTGCATTTTGGCACCTTGCTGGCGGTTGTCTGGTATTTCCGCAATGAGCTGCAACGCATGATTGTCGGTTGGGTCACGACTGGGTTTAGCCGCACCCCCAATGAAGATGGTCGCTTGTCCTGGATGGTGGCGATTGCCACGGTACCGGCGGTGATTGTTGGCTTGCTGGGTGAGAGTTTTATTGAAGCCAACCTGCGCTCGACCATGGTGATTGCAACCACGACAATCCTCTTTGGTGTGGTACTGGGGCTGTCGGACCGCTGTCAGTCACGCCGTCATAGCCTGGTCGAGATGACCGTTGCCCTGGCTCTGATTATCGGGGTGGCTCAGGCGCTGGCACTGATTCCAGGGACTTCGCGTTCTGGTATCACCATGACAGCGGCGCTGTTTTTGGGTTTTCATCGCCTGGATGCGGCCCGTTTTTCCTTCCTGTTGTCGGTCCCGCTGATTTTGGCAGCATCCGGCCTCAAAGTGGTGGAGCTGATTCAGGCTGCCGATGGAGTGGACTGGTTTAGCCTGTTGCTGGGGATGGCGGTGTCGGGCATCAGCGCCTGGGCGGGGATTCACTACTTCCTGCAGCTGGTCGACAAGCTGGGTATGCTGCCGTTTGTGATTTACCGCTTGTTGCTGGGTGCGATGCTGTTTCTGTTTTTTGTCTGAGTGGCAGCACCATGGCTGAGTTGATTTGTTTGGCGCCAGAGTATGCGGCTGAAGCAGCGGTCTGGTCTGAACGTTATGGCCTGACGGCGGCCACTGTGGAGCGGCTGCAGCAGCCCGGTTTTCATTTGTGTCTGGGGGGCGATGGCTTGTCGCTGCGGGAAGGTGCAGGCGGCAAGGCGGTGGTGCGAGTTGATTTTGCGGCCGGTGCTACGGCGCATCGTCGCCGTTTTGGTGGCGGGCTGGGTCAGGATATCGCCAAAGCGGTTGGCGTTTCCGGGGCTTATCAGCCAAGTGTTATCGATGCAACCGCCGGCTTGGGACGCGACAGCTTTGTGCTGGCAACACTGGGCTGCCAGGTGGTTGCCCATGAACGGCAACCGGTCGTGGCGGCCTTGCTGGACGATGGGTTGATACGTGGTCGACAAGATGTTGAAGCCGGGGAAATTGTGCGCCGTATCCGTTTTTCGTTTGGCTCCAGCCATACGTTACTGATCCCGGAAGCGGATATGGCACGTCGGCCGGATGTGGTCTATCTCGACCCTATGTTTGGCGAGGATGCCAAGGGGTCGGCCCAGGTTAAAAAAGACATGCAGGCATTCCGGTCGCTGGTGGGTGGTGATGCGGATGCCGATGAGTTACTCGATGCTGCGTTACAAGCGGCGCGTTGCCGGGTGGTGGTAAAGCGGGGCCGCAAGGCGGCACCGCTGGCCAATCGTGCTCCTTCCTATGCCCTGACGGGCAAGTCCAATCGCTTCGATGTGTATGTGTTGGCGAAAGTGGCGCCATTGGCTGAGTAAGCTTCTGGCGCTTGTATATGATCGGTTTCTGTCTATATACAGCGCAGGATGCTGTGACGCATGGGGCCGTCTAGCGCCTGTTCGAGCTGCTCGGTCAATGTGACCAGGGCTTCACCAAATACCAGTACCCCATGGTTGTCTTGTCGGGTCAGAATCTGCTGTTCCAGTAGCTCTGCAACCAGAGTCCGGAACAAGCTGGTATCAAAGAACTCGGGGGCATTCAGGCCATGTAGCAAGCTGATTCGCTGAGCAATCAGTGAGCATTGCCGCTCCAGCTGCTCTGCCGTCAGGGTAGCGGACCGCCGCTGACGCAGCAGGGCCAGTGTCAGGTAATAACGTTCCAGGGTTGGCATCATCAGGGTTGCCAGTGCCGTGAGTTCGGTATAACTGGCTTCACGGTCATCCACGGCGCAATAGTGATGGTTGCTGCATTCGAGATAGTCGGCCTGGCACAGGGTGTCGAGCCAGTCGTTAATCACTGTTTCCAGTTGTGCCTTTGACCAGGGTAAAAACAGCTCGGCCTGCAAATAGGGGTAAAGGGTCAGCACCAGAGCGTGTAATTGTTTGGCCTGGTGTGGCTGGCGGTGCACCAGCAGGCAACTCAGTACCGACGGGATGGCCAAGAGGTGTAAGACGTTATTGCGATAGTAGGTCAGGGCGATCGCGCGGCGATCGTCGGCGTATATCAGGTCGCCCATGCTGTGGCTCTGGCGCTGGATGCTGCCAAGTGTCTCGGCTTGCTGAATCCAGTCGCTGGCACTGCCTTCTGTTACCTGGGTACGATTGCTGAGTGGTTGTTGCCGAATCAGGGCTGCCCAGTTTTCCAGTCGCTGGATCAGGACGCTTTCTTCCATGGCTTCACGAGGGCTGGTCAGTAGTGCCATGGCGACCAGGTTGATGGGGTTGACGGAGGTGGCCTGATTGATACCTGTGACGATACGCCGGGCCAGTTGATCGACCACTGGCCGTGCCCAGTCCGGGCGGTAATGATGATCGGCAGCAGTCTGTTGACGCCAGTCGGGGTACTGCTGGTTCAGGAATTCGGTCAGGTAGATCGGCTCGCCGAAAGTAACCTGTACCTTGCCAAAATGGCGTCGAAAGGACTTCAGTGTGGCGAAAACACCGAGCAGGCTTTCTTGCCGTTTTTTCTTGCCATTCAGTTCTTTCTGGTAGCTGCCTGCTTCAAAGACCTTTTCGTAGCCCAGATACACGGGCATAAAGAGAATGGGTTTGCGGCAGTCACGCAGATAGCTGCGCACCGTCATGGCCAGCATGCCGGCTTTGGGCTGCAGGGTTCGACCAGTCCGACTGCGGCCTCCTTCAACAAAATACTCGGCTGCATAACCCCGGGTAAAAATACTGTGTAAATACTCGTCGAACACCGCGGCATACAAGGGGTTGTCACGAAATGAACGACGCATGAAAAATGCCCCGCTTCGACGTAATATGGGTCCCGCCACTGGCAGATTCAGATTGATACCAGCAGCGATTTGCGGCAGTTGCAAGCCATTGTGATACAGCACGTAAGACAACAACAGGTAGTCAATATGGCTGCGGTGACAAGGGACGTAGATGATCTCGTTATCGCGGGCGGCTGTTTTGAGCGGGTCGATATGGTTGACCTGAACGCCGTCATAAAGGGTATTCCAGACCCAGCTGAGCAGGACATCCATAAACCGCACCGTGGTATAGGAAATATTGGAGGCGATTTCGTCGGCATACTGGCGTGTTTTCTGACGCGCCTGGGGCAGAGTCAGGTTCTGTTCCTTTATCGCCTGTTCAATGGCTGTCTGCACCAGTGGGCGATTCGGAATCTGGCTGATCAGGGTACGACGGTGAGAGAGATCAGGGCCAATGACAGTGGCGGAGACCTGACGGAAATGGATACGCAGCAAGAGCGCGGTTTTACGGGCCAGGCGGTGGGGAGTGCGAGCCTTTTGCGCCAGCTGTTGCAGTGATAACGGTTGGCTGAAATGGACAAAGGTATTGCGGCCATTAAATAAAATCGCCAGCAGGGTCAGAAGACGGCCACCAAACGAGCCGCTGTTTTGCAGCCAGATACGCAGGAAAGAGCCTTCTTTTTGGGGGCCTCGGCCCCAGAAAACCCGTACAGGAACCACTTCAAGAGGACGATCCGGGTGGGCCAATTGCCATTCGGCCAGCATTTTCAGTGAATCGCAGATGACCGGTTTGCCAGCACGGTGGAAAAGGCTTCTTGAACGGCCGTAAACATGGAAAAACGATGGCAGTCCCGTCTGGTTGAGCGAGTTGGCGGCATCCAGGGGGCTGGCCCAGTTCAGCTCCTGTACTTCACGGTCAATGACCAGGGTTTCTGAGAGCGAAGGATAAAGCAGGGCATAAACCCGCAAGGTATTGTGGGTGGCGGGTTGCTGGGCCGGGCCAATCAGGCGGGTTTTGATCAGGCTGTAAAGTAGTGCCTGCAGCCATCCAAGTGGCCGCAGTTGCCAGCGAGAGAACCGGTTCATCGATACTGTCCTTTTGTGTGATCCCTTTGGGGTGATCGGGCGGGCACAGATTAATAGTGTGGAGGGGCATCATCCTGGCTGGATTTGAGGTCGCCGGTATTGGCTGCCAGTTGTTCCAGACGGCGATTCATCAGCTGCATGGCCTGACGAGCAAGGGTGAAGTCTGCCGACAGGTGGGTGATTTGCTCATTCAGGGTGTCGACGGTTTCATCCATATAGCTCAGCCGGGTTTCCAGCTCAGTAATACGATCGAGCAGCTGCAGTGTGTCAGAACGGTGCTGATCGGGGGTCTTTGTACTACTATTCATACGGGTTTGCTCACTGTGTTGAGGGGCAATGGCTATCATATTGATTTTTTAAGGGATTTAGGATTTCATGCGGAGAGGCCCGATGGCCTCATGATCCAGAATTAAAAACAGTTTTAAACGTTAATTATAGGTATCGCAATGGTTCGTAAATTAAGTTTGGCATTACTGACAGCTGTTATTGTGTCAGTCGCTTTGTGGTTGTCGTTTCAAGGGCTGATGGATGGTGTTTCATTGCCCGCTGGTTTGGTCTTGATTGTCTTTGCCGCTGCCTTTGGCGCTGGCTTGCTGGTGGTTTCACTGGGTAACGCCAGTGTTGAACAGCCAGTCAGCAGTCGCAGCAGCACCGGCACTGTGGTGGAGGAAGATGTTGAAGATGGACGTGAACGAGGCGTAGTGAAATGGTTTAACGTCAAAAAAGGATTTGGCTTTATCACCTGGGATAACGGTGAAGATGTGTTTGTGCATTTCCGTTCGATTCGTGGTCAAGGGCATCGTTCCTTGGCAGAAGGGCAACGAGTCAAGTTTACTGTGGTGCGAGGCGATAAAGGCCCTCAAGCCGAAGATGTCTCTGCGGTGCAGTAAGCCTGCTGATACTGCACAAAAAAAGCGGCCTTGGCCGCTTTTTTTTGTGGGACCTGCCAGACCATTGGATAGAAAATACCCAAGGATGGCAGTCGAATGCCTGTTAGTCTTTGAACATCAGGCTTTTGAGCAAGCGTGGGTTGCTGACCAGCAAATTACCGCCCTGGCGCACACGTGGTTCACCATGGATATCTGAGATCAGACAGCCTGCTTCAGAGGCGATCAGACCGCCAGCGAGCAGGCTGAATTCGTCAACGTTGCTTAATGCGGCGGCCTGGAAACGGTCGGCGGCGACATAGGCGATAGACAAGGCATTGGAACCGATATTACGCAACTCATAGGTCTTGCCCATCAGTTTCATAATACGTTCGCGCTGGACGTAGGCATCTTCACCAACACCAACGGGCTGGGTATAGCCAACGATGGCATCGGACAGATTGTTGATCTGGCCGCAGCGGATACGACGGCCACTCAGTTGGGCACCACGTCCACGGGAAGCCGTAAATTCATCGCCATTGATTGGGTTGGTTACCACCGCATGCTCGGTTTTGCCATTGATCTGGCAGCCAACGATAATGGCAAACGCAGGGATACCGACACGGAAGTTGGCGATATCATCAATGACACAGATCTGCCAGATTGGCTGTTTCTCAACACCTGAGTTCACACCGGTTTCACGGCCGTTATAGCTGTGCTCCGGATAGGACTTTTTCAGTTCAAAGATGATGCTTTTTTCCAGACCAATGGTGCAGTCTGCAATAAACTTCGCTTTTTCCTGATCCGTACTCTGGTACGAATCGAAGCGGTCCAGTCGGCGGACCAAATCCTGACCCGCATTGCGCGCAGCGCGCAACGCCAAGTTCACCATGGGCTGCATTGCGATAACTATCTCTTAAAGAACGGGGAACCGGTGATTATATCAGTACTGCTCTGGTTGGCGAAGCATGTTTTCGCTACACTTCGCGGTTTTTAGCAGTTCCTGCCACATAAATCAGACGATTGGCAGGTGCTGCGTCCAGCAAGCCATCCTTGATGGTTGCACAGTGAAAGGTGGGTGAAGTGATTTCAGACGCAGGTGACCATTATCCTCTGCTCGATGCCATTGACATCGTGATGGTAAATACCACGCATTCCGGCAATATTGGCGCTGCTGCCCGGGCCATGAAAAACATGGGACTGGGGCAATTGATTCTGGTTGATCCGATCGCGACCGTTAACGATGAAGCCCTGGCACGTTCATCCCGGGCGGAGGATATTCTGCAGCGGGTGCGTATTGTACCAACCCTGGAAGAGGCCATTGCCGACGCCAGTCTGGTTGTCGGCACCAGTGCTCGCAGTCGGCATATTCCCTGGCCTTTGATGACCCCAAGGCAAGCGGCCGAGAGTGTGTGTCAGGTAACAGGAACCGGCGCTCGTGCGGCGTTGGTGTTTGGGCGAGAGTCCCGCGGCCTGACCAATGAAGAACTGCACCTCTGTCATGCCCATGTTCATATTCCGACGGTGGAATCCTTTTCCTCCTTGAATGTTGCGCAGGCCGTTCAGGTGTTGTGTTACGAAATGCGACTGGCAGCCATTGCGGCGGCGGATAACCATGCCGACAACACGGCGGCGGTGATGGGGCAACGCTGGGGAGTGGAATGGGATCACCCGCCAGCCACACACAAGGAGCTGAACGGCATGATGTTGCACCTTGAGCAAACACTGGTGGATATCGGCTTTCTGGACCCAAATACCCCCAAGCAACTGATGACCCGATTACGTCGCCTGTATCAACGGGCGGAACCGGACAAGATGGAAATCAATATGGTGCGCGGTATGTTGGCAGCGATACAGCAACATGCTGGACGTCGCCAGGATCAACCAGTCACCGATGTATCATTCTCACCTCAGACACCACCGCGATCGGATGCCCAGCTACCGATGGATGATGCCATTGATGGTGCTACCCAAGGGAGCCATTCTGATGTTTAAACAACTCCGTGAAGATGTCGCCTGCGTCTTCGAGCGCGACCCCGCAGCCCGTAATACGTTTGAAGTCCTGACCACTTATCCGGGGGTTCATGCCATTTTGCATTATCGGCTGGCCAATGGTTTATGGCGTCGTGGCTTCAAATGGTTGGCACGGCTGTTATCGACCGGCAGTCGCTGGCTGACGGGTATCGAAATCCACCCGGGTGCGACGATTGGTCACCGCTTTTTTATCGATCACGGCATGGGCGTGGTGATTGGGGAAACCGCAGAGATCGGTGATGACTGCACCCTGTATCACGGCGTCACCCTGGGTGGCACCAGCTGGAACAAGGGCAAGCGTCACCCGACCTTGCACAACGGTGTTGTCGTGGGTGCCGGTGCCAAGGTATTGGGGCCAATCGAAGTGGGCGAAAATGCCCGTATCGGCTCCAATGCGGTCGTGACCAAGCCCGTGCCGGACGGCGCTACCGTGGTGGGGATTCCTGGTCGTATTGTACGGATGGCAGGCAAGAAAAATCCCTTGCCAGAAGGGACTGTCCGTATGGCTGAAAAACTGGGATTTGACGCCTACGGTATTGCCGATGGTACCCCGGACCCGATTGCCCGCTCGATCCACAATATGATGGATCATATGGATGCGGTGGACAGCAAGATTGATCGCATGTGCAAGGCCCTGCATCAGGTGGGTATTCATAACTGCGACGACGCACTGCCAGAACTGGAGCGGGAGCATTTTGTCTGCCTGGGGGATGATCAGGATGAGGCAACGCCAGATTCGCTTGGCGCATCCAAACAAGCCGCGCTGGATCAGGATGAATTACCAGCCACCGAAGCACCAAACACTGCAGCAACAGAAGCTGGACGGACTGCTGAACGGACTTCTGATTAAAGACCCTCAGAGGGCTGATCAAAAGGCCTGTGTGGGTGGATCAGAGCGGTGAGGACTGAAACCGGGGCAACGGACAGGCTTTACCGCTTACTTTACTCTTTACTTAGTTGACTGTATTAGTCGGATATAAACATAATACCGACCCGATCGGAGGAATTGTTATATGCGACTGACAACCAAGGGCCGCTACGCGGTGACAGCCATGCTGGATCTGGCCATACACGCAGAAGATGGCCCTGTCAGCCTGAACGATATATCTGGACGGCAGGGCATCTCCCTGTCGTATCTTGAGCAGTTGTTTGCTCGTTTGCGACGTCGTGAACTGGTTTCCAGTGTCCGTGGGCCGGGAGGTGGTTATCGTCTTGGCCGGGCAATGGATACCATCAATGTGGCAGAAATTGTTGATGCCGTGAATGAATCCATGGATGCCACGCGCTGCAGTAAACGCGGAGATTGCCAGAAGGGTGATGAATGCCTGACCCATCATCTGTGGCTGGATCTGAGTGAGCAGATACACGATTTTCTGTCAGCCATCAGCTTGCAAGAACTGATCGCCCGCCAGGAAATCCAACACACGGCACACCGTCAGGATATGCAGACCGGCAATCGTATCAATGCATTTTTATCGGATGCCATGAACGGCTAGCCCTTGCAGCCTTGCAGAACTGTTCTTTTCTGGCGCTGACAGCAACGCAACAAGCGTATGGCAAAAACGGTCAAACACGGCCTTGTTTGATCATCTTCACCGTTGGCACCCGGTAACAGCCAAGGGCAGTAACAGACAAGCGGGTGTTTGAGCGGTGTCTTTGGGTTAACGGATCGACCTGCTTGGTTTGATTGGATGGTTTGATTGAACGGTTTGATTGGATGGTTAGGTTAGCCGGATCAGAGAGGTCCGCGACGCCATAAGCGACCAATCGTATCGAGAGAGTAAACTGCGGTTGTTGTCGATCAGCGGCAATTTTGCGTTATTATTCCCCGTTGCCGCCATGTGTTTACTGTATTCTGACGCTCTTGGTGGCAGCGCTACACTATCTGTTATCTGTTTCGCCCGATGTGATTTGGATCTGCAATGAAAACCCTTTATCTTGATTATGCTGCCACGACGCCAGTTGACCCGGCGGTGGCTGAGGCCATGACGGCTTGCCTTACCATGGATGGCAATTTTGCCAACCCGGCTTCACGCTCCCATCGCTTTGGCTGGCAAGCGGAACAGGCGGTTGAAAAAGCCCGGCGTCAGGTGGCTGACGTATTGGGTGCCGAACCGCGTGAAATTGTCTGGACCTCCGGTGCAACAGAAAGCAATAACCTGGCCCTTAAAGGGGTGGTTGAATATTACCGCCGCCATCATCCGGGCAAATCCTGCCATATCATCAGTTCCGCCATTGAGCACAAGGCGATACTCGATACCCTGGCCTGGCTGAAGCAACAGGATGTCGCCATTACCCTGCTGACGCCAGATGCCGATGGTCTGATCCAGCCGCAACAGGTCGCCGATGCCTTGCGGGACGATACCGTACTGGTTTCCCTGATGGCGGTGAACAACGAAATCGGTACCCTGACGGATATCGCCGCAGTGGCAGAGCAGTTGAGTGATCACCCGGCGCTGCTGCATGTGGATGCTGCCCAGGCGGTTGGCAAGCTGCCGGTGAATGTTAACCACTGGCGGGTAGATCTGTTATCGGTATCGGCCCACAAGTTTTATGGCCCCAAAGGCATCGGCGTGTTGTATGTACGCCGTCAGCCACAGGTGCATATTGATGCCCAGATTCACGGTGGTGGCCATGAGCGCGGCATGCGCTCAGGCACCTTGCCAACCCACCAGATCGTCGGTATCGGTACGGCTGCGCAAATGGCCGCGACCCTGCTGGCGGAAGAGTTACCGCGTATCACGGCCTTGCGCGAGCGGTTACAGCAGGCCTTGCTGGAGTTGGGGGATGTCTATCTGAATGGCCATGCCCAGCAGCGGGTTGCTGGTCTGCTTAATCTGTCATTTGACGGGGTTGACGGTGAAATCCTGCTCGCCTCATTGGCGCAAGTGGCGGTATCGTCCGGGTCGGCCTGTACCTCTGCCAGTATCGAGCCTTCTTACGTGTTAAAAGCCATTGGGCGCAGCAATGCGCTGGCTCATGCCGGGCTGCGTTTCAGTGTCGGCCGTTACACCACCGAGGACGATATTGACTTTGCCATTGAGCAGGTGAGCCGGATTGTAACGCGGTTACGTCAGCAGACCAGCCGGGGTTGAGACGGGGTTGGGTCTGACAGCGGTTACATGCGTACACCTTTTACCAAAACGTGCGTATAATCCGCCGGATTTTTAACCCCCTGAATACATTTACTATTGGAGTTACACATGGCTGTTGAACGTACACTGTCTATTATCAAACCAGATGCCGTTGCCAAAAATGCAATCGGTGACATCATTGCCCGTTTCGAAAAAGCTGGCCTGAGTGTTGTTGCTGCCAAAATGGTGCGCCTGGACGATGATAAAGCAGGCGGTTTTTACGCTGAGCACAAAGAACGTCCTTTCTACAAGGATCTGGTTGGTTTCATGACTTCTGGTCCTGTCGTTGTACAGGTTCTGGAAGGTGAAAACGCTATCCTGCTGAACCGCGAACTGATGGGTGCAACCAACCCTAAAGAAGCTGAAGCCGGTACTATCCGCGCTGATTTCGCTGAAAGCATTGATGCCAACGCAGTACACGGTTCTGATTCTGCAGAATCTGCTGCTCGTGAAATTGCTTATTTCTTCTCTGCTGACGAAATCTGCGCACGTTGATTTTGTCTGAACGGGAGCGGTTTGCTCCCGTTCGTTCTGTTTTTTCCTGCTCGGAAGCGCTACGCCAGGTAACTGCTTGATGACCGATACCACTCAAAAGATCAATTTGCTGGGCTTGTCTCCAGTAAAAATGGAAGCTTTTTTCACCGATATTGGTGAAAAGAAATTCCGTGCCCAGCAAATGCTGAAGTGGATTCATCAGTATGGCGAAGCCGACTTCGAAAAAATGACCAATATGGGCAAGCCTTTGCGTGCCAAGCTGGCCGATCTCGCCGAGATCCGTCTGCCTGAAGTGGTCTATGAAAATATTTCTGCCGACGGTACCCGCAAGTGGGTAATGCGTATGCCTGGCGGCAGCTCGATTGAAACCGTGTACATTCCGGAAAAAGAACGCGGCACCCTGTGTGTCAGCTCACAGATAGGTTGCTCGCTGGATTGCAGCTTTTGCTCCACCGGCAAGCAGGGCTTTAACCGTGATTTGACAGTGGCGGAAATTATTGGCCAGGTCTACGTTGCCTCGATGAGTTTTCATGAGCCTGGTGAACGCCGTGAACGTCGTATTACCAACGTGGTGATGATGGGCATGGGCGAACCGCTGTTGAATTTTGATAACGTCGTCGATGCCATGCATCTGATGATGGAAGACAATGCCTACGGTTTGTCGAAACGTCGGGTAACGCTGAGTACTTCCGGTGTGGTGCCGATGCTGGATAAGCTAGGAGAAGTCACTGACGTCTCGCTGGCGGTATCACTGCATGCCCCGAATGACGAGTTGCGTAACCAGCTGGTACCGATCAACCGCAAATACCCGATTGCCGAGTTGATTGCTGCTACCAATCGTTATCTGGCAAGGTTGCCGGATCGACGCAAGGCGACCATCGAATACACCATGATGGATGGTATCAACGACAGCCTGGAACAGGCGATTGAGCTGGCAGAGTTGCTGAAACAGGTACCTTGCAAGATCAATCTGATTCCATTTAACCCGTTTCCTAATTCTGGCTACAAACGTCCAAGCAATAATCGCGTGTACCGTTTCCGTGATTATCTGGTCAGTCAGAATCATATTGTGACAATACGTTCGACACGCGGCGATGATATCGACGCCGCTTGCGGCCAGCTGGTCGGCAAGGTCGAGGATCGTACTCGCCGCAGTGAGCGTTATATCAATGCGGTGCAACTGGATTCCAACCAATAAGGCCCTCAGGTATGAGACAGCTCCGTAATATCTTGCAGCAATTGGTCATGATTACCCTGGCACTGGTTTTGACGGCCTGTGTAACCACCACCGAAAGCCGCTTGCAAAAAAACAAGAACCCGGACAAGGCGCTGGAAAACTACACCCAGCTTGGCTTTGGCTACCTGCAACAGAATCGCCCGGACCTGGCCCGCCAGAGGTTGCAAAAAGCACTGGCCATGGACCCGAATCATGCCCCTGCCAACGACGCCATGGGGCTGGTGTGGCAAATGGAAGCCGAGTACGACCTGGCGGAAGATTTTATGCGTAAGGCCATTGCCAACGACAGCTCGTATACCGCCGCCAAACATCATCTGGGACGGCTGTATATCCAGATGAAAGAGTATGACAAGGCGAAAAAATGGCTCGAAACGGCAGCCGGAGATCGTTATTACGACAGCCGTGCCAGTGCGTATAACGACCTGGCGATGAACTATTACCGCCAGAACCAGCCGTCCAATGCCATTGACAGCTATATGGAAGCATTACGTTTGTCGCCATACAGTGTTGATGCGCTGGTGAATGTCTCCACCCTGCTGTTTGAAGCCCAGCGCTACGATGAGTCACGCAAGTATTTTGACCGTCTGGATCGCCTGGTCAGCAAGGGTAACACCCGTCATACATCGCACAGCCTGTGGCTGGGTATCAAGCTGGCGACGATTCGTCAGGATACCGACAAGGTCATTACGCTGGCGACGCAACTGAAAAAACAATTTCCGAATTCCAACGAATACCGTCTGTACCAGGAATCCCTGGACAGCAGCAACGATTGATAACCGGTACGAGCGAGACTGACTGATGCATTTTGAAAATCCGATCAAACGTCGAAAAAGTCGCAAGATCATGGTCGGTGACGTCGCGGTTGGCGGTGATGCACCGATCTCGATCCAGACCATGACCAACACCGAAACCACGGATGTCGCGGCTACGGTAGCGCAGATTCAGCAGGCTCAGGATGCTGGTGCCGATATCGTGCGGGTTTCTGTCCCTTCTATGGATGCTGCCGAAGCCTTTGGCCGGATCCGCAAGCAGGTCAATATTCCGCTGGTGGCCGATATTCATTTTGACTACCGCATTGCCTTGCGTGTGGCTGAACTGGGAGTGGATTGTTTACGTATCAACCCCGGCAATATTGGCCGTGAAGACCGTGTGCGCGCGGTAGTGGATGCTGCTCGTGACCATAATATTCCGATTCGGATCGGTGTGAACGCCGGTTCGCTGGAAAAAGATCTGCAAAAAAAATACGGCGAGCCAACCCCGGAAGCGCTGGTGGAATCGGCCATGCGCCATATCGATATTCTCGATCGCCTCGACTTTCAGGAATACAAGCTGAGTCTGAAGGCCTCCGATATTTTTATGACGGTGGCCGCTTACCGCCAAATCGCCAGCCAGATCGAACAGCCGTTACATTTGGGTATCACGGAAGCTGGTGGCTTGCGTGGTGGTACGGTCAAATCCTCCATCGGTCTGGGCCTGCTGCTGTGGGACGGTATCGGTGACACCATTCGTGTGTCGCTGGCAGCAGACCCGGTACAGGAAGTCAAAGTCGGCTGGGATATGCTGAAGTCACTGAAAGTGCGCTCCCGAGGCATCAACTTTATTGCCTGTCCCAGCTGCTCACGACAAAACTTCGATGTTATTAAGACCATGAACGACCTGGAAACCCGGGTCGAAGATATCCGCACCAATATGGATGTAGCGGTGATCGGTTGCGTGGTGAACGGTCCTGGTGAAGCCAAGGAAGTTGACCTGGGTCTGGCCGGTGGTCAGCCCAACCTGGTGTATATCGATGGCAAACCGGCCGGAAAGCTGAACAACGAGACGCTGGTGGATGATCTCGAACGTCTGATTCGTGAACGTGCCGACCAGCTCGACAAAGAACGTGACAATCTGATTGTCTCCGGCTGAGACCGCAGAAAGCAGAATTTGAGACTGCAGAACTACAGGAATAACCCAGAGATTATGTCCAAGAAAATAAAAGCCATTCGCGGCATGAACGATATCCTGCCAGCGCAAAGCCCGGTGTGGCAGTACCTGGAAGGTACCGTCAAGGATCTGCTGGCTGGACATGGCTATGATGAAATCCGGATGCCGGTTGTTGAGAGCACCAACCTGTTCAAACGCTCGATTGGTGAAGTGACGGATATCGTCGAAAAAGAAATGTACACCTTCGATGACCGTAATGGCGACAGCCTGACGCTGCGCCCGGAAGGTACTGCCAGCTGCGTACGTGCCTGTGAAGAACATGGCTTGCTGTACAACCAGACCCAGCGGTTATGGTACACCGGCCCGATGTTTCGTCATGAGCGGCCACAAAGAGGCCGCTATCGCCAATTCTTTCAAGTGGGTGTGGAAACCTTCGGTATTGCCACCGCAGATATCGATGCCGAACTGATTTTGATGACAGCCCGCTTATGGCAGCAACTTGGCCTCAAGGATGTGGTCACACTGCAGCTGAACACTTTGGGCAGCAACGCCGCCCGGGCTGAATATCGGGCCGCTCTGGTGGCGTATCTCAGTCAGTTCAAGGACCAGCTTGACGAAGACAGTCAACGTCGTCTGGAAAGCAACCCGCTGCGGGTATTGGATTCGAAAGATCCCAACACCCAGGCGCTGCTGGCTGATGCCCCGCAGTTGCACGACCATCTCGATGACGACAGCCGGGAACATTTTGCCAAACTGCGTGCCATTCTGGATGCCGCCGGGGTTGCTTATGAAATCAACCAGCGTCTGGTACGTGGGCTCGATTACTACAACAAGACCGTGTTTGAATGGGTCACGGACCAGCTTGGCTCCCAGGGCACTGTGTGTGCTGGTGGCCGTTACGATGGTCTGGTGGAACAGCTGGGTGGCAAACCGACCCCGGCGGTGGGTTTCGCCATGGGGATTGAGCGGCTGATCCTGCTGCTGGAAACCCTGGATGTGATTCCTTCGGCGGTCACCCAAACCGTCGATCTGTACCTCTGCGCCATGGGTGAAGGGTCAGACATGGCCGCACTGTTGCTGGCCGATCGCTTGCGCGAAGAACACAGCTGGCTGCGGATACAGTGCCACTGCGGCGGTGGCAGCTTCAAGAGCCAGATGAAAAAAGCCGATAAAAGTGGTGCTCGTTTTGCCTTGTTACTGGGTGAGAATGAATTGGCAGCAGAGCAGATCACCATCAAGGATTTACGGAATGATGCTGAGCAGCAAACCATTGCCCAGTCCGGCTTGTCTGATTGGCTGGCTGAAGCAATGCTGTAACAGCCTGACGGCTGAACAGTGCTTACACTGGCATTAATAGATATCGAATGAACATAACGAATACGAATAAGGTAGCCAGGTCATGACAGAACTGCGTACGGATGAAGAACAGGCAGAAATGCTCAAACGCTGGTGGGATGAAAATGGCAAGAGCACGCTGATAGCCATTGTGTTGGTTGCGGCTGGCTGGTTGGGCTGGAATTATTATCAGACCCAGCAACAGACCACCGGAGAAGCGGCATCAGCGCTGTATTCCTCACTGACTGAAAAAGCCTCTGCGGCTATCATGTCTGGTAATGAGGCTGCCCAGCAAGAAGCAATTGTCCTGGCTGAGCAGCTGAAAAGTGATTTTGGCAAAAGCACTTACAGTCAGTTTGCCAGCCTGTTTCTGGCGCGCTTTGCTGCGGATAACGGTGATATGAACAGTGCGGCTGCCGAGCTGAGAGCCTTGGTTGATAGCGCTGAAGCGCCAATCAAATACCTGGCCACCGCGCGTCTGGCTGATGTACTGGTTGAACTGGATGATACCGATGCGGCGCTGGCCCTGGTGAGCGATGTACCGGACCCGGCTTATGCCCCCCAGTATCTGGAAGCCCGTGGTGATGCCTTGTTCCGCAAAGGCGACCGCGCAGCAGCCCGGGTGGCCTATCAGGAAGCGCTGGATGCTGCTGCCGTACTGGGTGTGGATACCCAGCTGCTGCAACGCAAAAGCGATTTTCTGATCGCCGCTGAGGACGCCTGATGCTGAGCGGTCTGAAATTTGGCCGCCAACGGCTGGTCGCTGGCAGAGTCACCCGCACCGGGTTACTGTTGGCCGCCGTTCTGGTCAGCGCCTGTTCTTCGCAACCTCAAACCGATGCCGAGAACCTGCCTTCATTGGGCAGTAATGGCCTGGATATTGTCTGGCGCACTCATATCGGGGATGGCCCGGGTAGCAATTACAGCCGTTTGCAAGCCGTGGCTGCGGACGATGTACTGTATGCCGCCGATACCTCCGGCTCTGTCTGGTCGCTGGCGTTGGACTCCGGTCGCACGCTGTGGCAACAGACGCTGGAAAAACCGGTATCGGCCGGTGTTACGCTGGCCGGTGAGCATCTGTTTCTGGTAACGGTTGATGGCGTGCTGCATAGCCTGACAGCTGATCAGGGCCAACCTGTCTGGCAAGCCCAATTGTCCAGTGAAGCGGTGGCCGCTGCGGAAGTGGATGACGAGCGCGTCTATGTTCACACCATTGATGGTCGGGTCTCGGCCTTTGATCGTTATAGCGGGGAACAACGCTGGTCGTATGAAACCGCGATGCCGATTCTGTCGGTACGCGGTACCGCCGCCCCTGTGGTATCCGGTGAACTGGTAATACTGGGTTTGGCCAATGGCAAGGTGATTGCGCTGGACCGGCGTTTGGGTATTCCGCGCTGGGATGTCCGCCTGGCAACACCGGAAGGTCGTTCCGAGCTGGAACGCCTGGTGGATGCAGACGGCACTGTAGTGGTTGAAAACCAACTGATTTATGCCGCCAGTTATCACGGCAAGGTAGCCGCCATCAGTGCCACGGGTGAAACGCGTTGGGAAGAAGATGGCTCAAGCTATACCAGCCCGGTGTTATCTCTGGGTAACGTCTATCTGACTCTGGATGACAGTAGTATTCGCGCATTTGATGTGTATGGTGGTGATCCGGTCTGGACCCAGGGCAGTCTGAAGGGTCGCCAGCTGGGAGGCGTCGAAGCTTACCAGAACAATCTGGTCGTCACCGACAGCGAAGGCTTCCTGTATCTGCTCAGTCAGGTGGATGGTGCCTTGCTGGCACGTTTGTCTCTTATTCCCAATGCTTTACACGTCAGCTATCCTAATCAGTCGGAAGCCACTCGCTGGCGGCAGCTGCATGGTCGTGACTTTGGTGTGCGTAGCCCCTTGCTGGTCACCGACAGGGGCGTAGTGGTCTATACCAATGCCGGTGACGTTATGCTGGTCACTGCAGAAGAATAGTCTTGCTGCTTTCATAGTGATCAGCGTTGTTTTTCCGGGGAGCTTATTGGCTCCCCTTTTTATCTGAGGTATTTCATGGTTCCAGTCATCGCTTTGGTGGGTCGTCCCAATGTTGGCAAGTCCACTCTGTTTAATCGTCTTACCAAGTCTCGCGATGCACTGGTAGCGGAAATCGCCGGGCTGACCCGCGATCGTAAATATGGTGAAGGCAAGGTCGGCGAGCGGCCGTTTATTGTTATTGATACCGGCGGTATCAGTGGTGAAGAAGTCGGTATCGATGAAGCCATGGCTTCCCAGAGCTTTCAGGCGATACAGGAAGCCGATATCGTCTTTTTTATGGTTGATGCCAGCGCCGGTATTCTGGAAGGCGACCGGATGATCGCCAACTACCTGCGTAAAAGCGGCAAGTCGGCTTATCTGATTGCCAACAAGATCGACGGCAAAAACCCCGATGTTGTATTGGTTGAAATGTACGAACTGGGCATGGGCGAACCGCTGGGCATTGCCGCAGCACATAACCGTGGTGTTTCCTCACTGATAGATCATGTGATGGATGAGCTTCATGGGGTCTCCGACGAACCGGTTGCTCACCCTGAAAACGACTGGCACTACGTTTGGGATGAAGGCGAAGAAAGCCCGGCGGAAGAAGTCGTACACGAAGAGCTCGACGTCAAAGGCATCAAGATCGCCGTGGTCGGGCGTCCGAATGTGGGCAAGTCGACGCTGGTGAACCGCTTTTTGGGGGAAGACCGGGTTGTGGTCTATGACGAAGCCGGTACCACGCGTGACAGTATTTACATTCCCTATGAGCGTCATGGCCAGGATTACACCCTGATCGATACCGCCGGGGTGCGACGTCGCAAGAATATCAGTGAAGCCGCCGAAAAATTCTCTATTATCAAAACCCTGCAAGCCATTCAGGATTGTCATGTCTGTATTCTGGTGCTGGATGCCCGTACCGGTATTGTTGAACAAGACCTGCATATGCTCAGCTTTGTGCTGAACGCAGGCCGGGCTCTGGTGATTGCCATCAATAAATGGGATGGCATGGAAGCGGATGAAAAGCAGCGCGTCAAAGATGAAATTGACCGCCGCTTTGATTTTCTGACGTTCGCCGATATGCACTTTATTTCGGCCTTGCACGGTACGGGTGTCGGCCATCTGTATGAATCGGTTGACCAGGCCTACGAATCGGCCATGGGCAAATGGCAAACCAATATGCTGACCCGGATTCTGGAAGACGCTGTGGCAACCCATCAACCGCCGATGGTACGTAATCGGCGGCCGAAATTGCGTTACGCGCACCAGGGTGGCTCCAACCCGCCAGTGCTGGTGATTCACGGTAATCTGGTGAATGACTTGCCGGATGATTACAAACGTTATCTGGCCAATACCTTCCGCCGGGTACTGGCCATCAAGGGCACGCCCATTCGGGTTGAGTTCCGTCAGGGCGAAAACCCGTTTGCAGACAAGCAGAAAGAGGTTCGCCACCGTCGCAAGAGTCGGGCAGAGGCGGTGGTCAAAACGGCGAATATTCGTCAGATCAAACTCGATAAATATCGTAAAGCACGTAACAAACCCTGAGTTGTTGCCGGGCTTAATGTTTGAAATCTTGCCCCTTACCGGTGTTGTGATAGGGTGAGCGCAAACCGCCGTTACGATTGTCGTAGCGGCGGCGCTTTTTTTGAGGTTGTCATGCCATCTCCCACTGCCAGTGTTGATTTTTACCATCGCCATGCCAAACGGCTGGCGGACTGCTATGACGGCCTGACCGTTGAGCAGGTGCACGGTAGCTGGCTGCCTCTGGTGCCTGTGCAGCCAGGAGCACGAGCGCTGGATGTCGGGGCCGGTTGCGGCCGGGATGCCTGCTGGTTAGCGCAACAAGGCTGGCATGTCACTGCGGTGGAGCCGGCAGCCGGCATGCGTGAAATAGGTCAACAGCGGTCAATGGCACTGGAAATGGGATCAGACCAGCTGCAATGGATTGATGATTCCTTGCCAGCCCTGAAAAAAGTACCGGATGAGCGTTATCAGCTGATTCTGCTGTCAGCGGTCTGGATGCATTTGTCCATCGCGCATCGGCCAGTCGCTTTGCGGCGACTGGTACAAATGCTGGCTGATACCGGTGTGATTGTGATGACCTTGCGCAGTGGTTCCGGAGATCCTGAACGACCGATGTACCCGGTCAGTGCCGTTGAAGTCAGAGCCATAGCCAAGCCTCTGAAAATCTCGGTAGAAGAGTTGACCCCAAGAGCTGATCGGGGCGATCTGCTTGAACGCCCTGAGGTCAGCTGGCAAACGGTGATTTTACGGCGCGACCGGGATAGCTGACGATGGCCGCTGGCCGGTCGGTTCAGACGGGGGTTACTTCGACCATCAACTCATCACTCAGCTGTTCCAGTGCGGCGGTCAGTGTTTCGTGATCCAGAGTGTCGGGAACCTGTAACTCTGCCCGGGCTTTGAACAGGGATAACGCAGACATTTCTGCCTGGGCGCATTCGCTGCTTAATTCCAGTACATTCACCTCCAGGGTGGCCAATACCCTGGATACGGCCTGGACAATTCCAGGGCGGTCATTACCCACCAGACTCAGGTTCAAATGGTGGCTGCTGCGGTGATCTGGCAAGCCAGCTTCGGCCCGAATCTCGATGCCCTGGCTTGCAAGTGCTGCCAGCTCGGTTTGTAACTCATTGGCAGCGGCAGACTCTTTGAGAGTCACCAGAATAATACCGGCAAACTTGCCCGCCAGATTGGCAAGATGGCTTTCGGTCCAGTTGCCATGGTGGCGACTGATCACGGCGGCAATTGTTTCAACAATGCCGGGCTTGTCATCGGCAATGACAGTCAGAACCAGAGATAACGTCATAAATAAAAAGTACCTGAAAAATGAAAAGGGCATTTTGTGATCAGGGAGGTGTCGTCAAACGCCCTGAGATCAAAAGACTAGCAAGGAGATAGGCCCTTGTCTTGGTTGAATACAAGCCGCTTGTTCTTTACCTGAACGAGCCTGGCAGCAGGGTGTCAGTACTGACTGACGCTATGGTCGCTGCCCGCTGTCTGGTGGCTCCGGGGCATTGGCCCTACAATGCTCAGCCCCGGATAGCCTGGCTGATCTTCGACTTGACAGTCCTGTCGGAGATGACGGGATGATACAAAGAGATGGTGGATTATGAATATGAATGCAAGCATAACGGCGCTCGCGATCGCAGGCCTGGTATTGCTGATGCCAATGACAGTCCGGGCCAATGACGGTCTTGAACTGACCAGCCGCGCATTTTCCGATGGTGGTGCATTACCGCTTCAATTTACCTGTGACGGTGGTGGCATGTCTCCACCGCTAAGCTGGAGTGGGGTGCCGGATGGAACCCGGTCGCTGGTGATCATTATGGATCATCAGCCCAGGCCAGGGCCGGAACCACAGCTTCCGCGAGCACCCGAATCCAGTTCCAGGCCCAATCCTGACGCTGGCAGTCGGGCAGACGGTGGCACACAGCCACCGCCATCAAAAGGACCGGAGGGCATACGCTGGTACTGGAGCATGTACAATATTCCACCAACGGTGGCGGGTACGGAAGCCGGGCAGTCGGTTGGTACACTGGGGAATAATATTGTGAACCAGAAAAACGAATATGCTCCGCCTTGCTCGAAAGGTCCGGGCATCAAAGTCTATACCTTTCATCTTTATGCCCTGTCAAAATCCTTGGATTTGACGCCCGCAGACAAGGTTTCTGCCACCATGTTGCGAAAACACATGCATGATTGGGTGCTGGCATCGGATTCGTTAAGCGTCAGCTTTGAACGGACAGCCATTCCGGCGCATGACAAAAAACCGTAAACATATCGGCTGTGAAACAGAGTCGCTTCGATAAACAATCGCTTTTTCAGGAAAATGGACACATGTTAGGACGCATTATTGTAGGACTCGTGATCGGCATGTTCGCTGGGTTTGTCTTATCCAGTGATTCGACACTACTCAGGGATAAAAGAAACCTGATGCTGGCGTTTCTCGCCTTGATCATTATTGCCTTTATCGGCTCTTCGTTTATGTTCGGCGCACTGTACGGTGTGATGGCCATCGGGGAAGTGGCGTTGGGTCATTGGCTGATACGTAAAATAAAGACGATGCCAAAATCATAATATTGCAGGCTTTCACGGCATCGACACGGAAGCCTCGTCGGTGCTTCCTACATGGCTCCATGCCCGTCGTTGCCTTGCGCTACAGCACCAGGCGTGAGCGTAACGGCACGCCTTCCATTGATCAAAGCGCCGCCATCCAGTAGCCTGTTGGGCTTTTCTGCCATTGATGAAAGAGTCCACCATGAACAAGCATTTTCCGCGTATTGAGCGTTTGCCCCCTTATGTTTTCAACGTTATCGGTGAGTTGAAAATGGCGGCGCGAGCCCGTGGTGAAGACATCGTGGATTTATCGATGGGGAACCCGGATCAGGATACGCCACAGCATATTGTCGACAAGCTGGTTGAAACGGTGCAAAAAGAAGGCACGCATCGTTACAGCCAGTCGAAGGGCATTCCACGGCTGCGCAAAGCCATGGCTAACTGGTATAAAAACCGCTACGACGTTGAGCTCGACCCGGATACTGAAGTGATTACTACAATAGGCTCCAAGGAAGGTCTGGCGCATTTGGCGCTGGCGACGCTTGGCCCCGGGGATGCAGTACTGGTGCCCAATCCGGCTTACCCGATTCATCCTTATGGTTTTGTATTGGCCGGTGCGGATATTCGCCATGTGCCAATGACTCCGGACGTGGATTTTTTTGCCGAGCTGGAAAAAGCCATCAAAAACAGCTGGCCCAAACCCAAAATGCTGGTGCTTAACTTTCCCGGTAATCCGACCGGGCAATGTGTTGAGCTGGATTTTTTTGAACGGGTGGTCGAGATGGCCCGCGAACACCAGATCTGGGTAGTGCAGGATTTGGCCTATGCGGATATCGCCTTTGATGGTTATCAACCGCCGTCGATTCTGCAAGTTGAAGGTGCCCGGGATGTTGCGGTCGAATTTTTCTCGTTGTCCAAAAGCTACAATATGCCGGGATGGCGGGTCGGTTTCTGTTGCGGTAATAAAGACCTGATTCACGCCCTTGGCAGGATCAAGTCTTACCTTGATTATGGTACATTCACTCCCATTCAGGTGGCGGCTATTGCGGCTCTGGAAGGCGACCAGTCGGTGGTGCACGAGATCTGCGAGATGTACAAACATCGGCGTGATGTGTTGTGCAAAGGCTTGAATGATATGGGCTGGCAGGTCGATATTCCCAAGGCCACCATGTTTATCTGGGCACGTATTCCTGAGCCATATCGGGCGATGGGATCACTTGAGTTCAGCAAAAAACTCTTGCTGGATGCCAAGGTCGCTGTGTCACCGGGTATCGGTTTTGGTGAATACGGCGACGACCATGTACGTCTGGCCCTGATTGAAAACGACCAGCGTACCCGTCAGGCACTGCGTGGTATCAAGCATATGCTGCGCAAGGATGGCCATTATCAGGGTGACTGAACTGGGCTGACAATTCGCACCAGGCAGCGCGATATGCGGCAAGGCAAGGCATTACAGCCGCTAAAATACAGTGAACAATATATAAAGAACGGTGATCAGCCACTGCGCTATAGCGTTCGATTTTATCCAGCAAAGAGGAGAAGACCTTGAAACCGGTAAAAGTAGGTATCTGCGGTTTAGGTACAGTCGGTGGCGGTACATTTGATGTACTGACGACCAATGCGCAAAACATTGCACGCCGGGCAGGTCGCGAGATTATTGTGGCGCAGATCGGAGCTCGTCGTCCGAATCCCGCTTACGACACCAGCACTATTCCCATGACTAACGATATTTTTGAGGTGGCCAAAAACCCTGAAATCGATGTAGTGGTGGAGTTGATTGGTGGTTATGAGGTCGCTCGTGAGCTGGTATTAACGGCGATTGAGCACGGCAAGCACGTGGTGACTGCCAACAAGGCATTGATTGCCGAGCATGGCGCAGAGATTTTTGCCCAGGCAGAAGCCAAGGGCGTGTCGGTGATGTATGAAGCCGGTGTTGCCGGTGGTATTCCTATCATCAAGGCGCTGCGGGAAGGGCTGGCCGCCAACCGTATCAACTGGCTGGCAGGTATCATCAATGGAACCGGCAACTTTATCCTGACCGAGATGCGCGATAAAGGCCGGGATTTTAACGATGTGTTGGCAGAGGCCCAACAGCTGGGTTATGCCGAAGCAGACCCTACCTTTGATGTTGAAGGCATTGATGCGGCCCACAAACTGACAATTCTGGCATCGATTGCGTACGGTATTCCGTTGCAATTTGATCGTTGTTACACCGAAGGCATCAGCAAGATTACCCGGGATGACGTTGAATTTGCAGAAGAGCTGGGCTATCGCATCAAGCACCTGGGGGTCAGTCGTCAAACAGAAAAAGGCATTGATTTACGTGTGCATCCGACCCTGATTCCGGAAGCCCGGCCGATTGCCAAGGTAGATGGCGTATTAAACGCTGTGATGGTGAACGGTAATGCCGTTGGCGATACGCTGTACGTTGGTGCGGGAGCCGGTGCTGGCCCAACAGCCTCTGCTGTTGTTGCGGATATCATTGATCTGGCGCGGACGCTGGAAGCCGATGCCTCGGTGCGGGTGAACCATCTGGCGTACAACGAAATCGAAGATGAGCAGGTCCTGCCGATGGAAGAAGTGGTCACTTCGTATTATCTGCGCCTTCAGGTGCAGGATAAAACCGGGGTGTTGGCATCGGTAGCCACGATTCTGAGTGAGCGCGGCATTAATATCGAAGCCATCATTCAAAAAGAACCCAAGGAAGGGGAAGAGCTGGCGCAGATTATTTTGCTGACTCACCGTATTGTGGAAAAAGCCATGAATGCGGCGATTGCAGCGATTGAAGCGCTGGAAAGCACCGTGGGTGCAGTAACCCGGATCCGGGTTGAGCAGCTCGACTGACAGAGACACTGGTAGCAGACAGATGATAGACACAGGCGGCCGTTCTGGCCGCCTTGTTGGTTTTTTCTCCGACGCTTTTTCTCCGCACGCAGTCAGGCGGCCGAAAGGACTCAGGCGATGGTCAGCAACGCAATCACATCATCGTGATGGCTTTTGGTTTTTACCTTCGGCATCACATGCTGAATGATACCGTCTGCACCAATAATAAAGGTGATGCGGTTGATCCCCATATATTCCTTGCCCATGAATTTTTTCAGGCCCCATACCCCATAGGCTTCGGCAATCTGATGGTCTTCATCCGAAAGCAGGTCGAAGTTGAGTTGATCGCGGTCGATAAATTTTTGTAACCGGGCGGGTGCATCCGGACTGATACCAACGGCAACGGCGTTGTGGGCTGCCAGCTCTGCCTGACTGTCCCGCAGTCCACAGGCCTGGGTGGTACAGCCTGGCGTCATGGCTTTGGGGTAGAAATAAAGAATCAGGGTTTTACCCTGGTAATCGCTGAGTGACACGGTGTCACCGCGCTGATTCAGTGTGGTAAAGGCTGGTGCCGGAGTTCCGGCTTCTGGTAAGACAAGTGCGCTGCACATAAGGCTCTCCTTATATTCGTTGGATTCATTAGCGCTGCTACAACCGCTACAGCTTGATCTTGACGTCGCTGCGAGGGATACAGCAGCACAACAAGATCTCGCCTTCATTCAGCCAGGCCAATGGGTCGTTGGCGTAATGCACTTCACCACTGAGCAGCTGGGCACGGCAACTGCCGCAATAGCCTTCCCGGCATTGAAAGTGGACATCGATCTGCTGGGCTTCAAGAGACTCCAGCAAGTTAGCTGCGTATTGGAAGCGGGCCTGATGCCCATCATTGAGAGTAATGGCAAAAACAGGCGGAGCCATACCCTCCAGCTCGAGCTGGGGTGTCTGCTCCGGCTGTTCAGGGTCACGCTCCGGCAGATATAACTCAACCTGTTGGGCAGAGCTGTCGGAGGTAGCCGGAGGGGGCTCCAACTCGAACGGTGGCAGTCCGGTGCCACTGTCCGGTTCGATGTTGCCATCCAGCTCAAAGCTGTCGTTCGCTGACGAAGACAGATCCTGGTGGTTGCTCTCCGGGGGTTGACTCATGGGATATGGACGACTCATCAAAGATCAAAGTCGCCGAGATCGTTGGTGTCAACTTCACTGTCGAGAGCACCGACCAGGTAGGAGCTGATTTCAGATTCCTGTGGAGCGACCTGGACGTTGTCGCTGTTTAACCAGGAGTTGATCCAGGGCAGCGGGTTGGAGCGGGCTTCAAAAATACGATCAAAGCCCAGGGCGGCGATACGCTGGTTGGTGATGTATTCAACGTACTGACAGAGAATATCCTTGTTCAGGCCAATCATGGAGCCGTCCTTGAACAGATAATCGGCCCATTCTTTTTCTTGCTGGGCGGCTTCGGCAAAGATACGGACAACATCGGCTTTGCACTCTTCGGCAATCACGGCAAAGTCGGCATCATCTTTACCGCGAGCAATAATTTGCAGCATATGCTGGGTGCCGGTGAGATGCAGCGCTTCGTCACGGGCAATCAACTTGATGATTTTGGCATTACCTTCCATTTTGGCCCGTTCGGCAAAAGCGAAAGAGCAGGCAAAGCTGACGTAAAAACGGATGGCTTCCAATACGTTGACGGACACCAGGGTCAGATACAGACGACGCTTGAGCTCGTGCATATTGACTTCAACGGTCTGGCCGTTGACGGTATGCGTACCTTCGCCCAGTTGCTGGTAATAATTACTCAGTTCAATAAAGCTGTCGTAGTAATGTGTCACTGAGACCGCCCGGCGAGTGATGTGCTCGTTACGGGTGATGTCGTCAAAAATCGTTGCCGGATTGGGCACGATATTACGGACAATATGGGTATAAGAGCGGCTGTGAATGGTTTCACTGAATGACCAGGTTTCAATCCAGGTCTCAAGTTCCGGCAGCGAGACTACGGGCAAAAATGCCACGTTGGGAGAACGCCCCTGAACCGAGTCGAGCAGGGTTTGGTATTTCAGGTTGCTGACGAAGATGTGTTTTTCATGATCGGGCAGATCAAGAAAATCCTTACGGTCGTTAGTCAAATCCACTTCTTCAGGGCGCCAGAAAAACGACAGTTGTTTTTCGATCAGATTTTCAAAAATCTTGTGTTTCTGTTGATCATAACGGGCAACATTGACGTGCTCGCCAAAAAACATGGGCTGTTTGAAGGTATCAAATTCGTTGCGGTTGAAGGTGGTGTAGGCCATAGCCAGTATCGTCTCGCTGGCCTGTTCGGCCGTTGTCATTCTTCGGATTGAAAAGACCCGTGTGCGCTTCCTTACACAGCGGGTTGTTGCCGGTACTATCAACATAGCGTGTTGATTGTACCGGCCTTGTGCAGTGTTAAAAGAGAATCAGTAGAAAGTACGTTGAATTTTTCGTACTAGATTTTACAGGCTCCGCCTGCGCAGTCATCGTCTTCTTCGATCACGTCTTTCTGAGGGTCTTCCATGCCATCACGGGTGTTGTGATAGTACAGGGTTTTGACGCCGTATTTATAGGCCATTAACAGGTCGCGCATCAGTTGCTGCATGGGCACCTTGTTGCCACTGAACCGGGCGGGGTCATAGTTGGTATTGGCAGAAATCGACTGATCAACAAATTTCTGCATGATACCGACCAGTTGCAGGTAGCCCTGGTTGCTGGGAATTTGCCATAACAGTTCGTAGGCATCCTTGAGGTTTTCGTACTCGGGTATTACCTGCTTGAGAATACCATCTTTACTTTGTTTGACGCTGATATAGCCCCGTGGCGGCTCAATACCGTTGGTTGCATTACTGATCTGGGAAGAGGTTTCCGATGGCATCAGCGCTGTTAGCGTGGAGTTGCGCAGGCCATGTTCCTTGATTTCCTTGCGCAGGGTTTCCCAGTCGTAGTGTAGCGGCTCATCACAGAAAGTATCGATATCTTTCTTGTAGCTATCGATAGGCAAAATACCCTGAGCGTAGGTGGTTTCTTCAAACAGCGGGCAGGCCCCCTGTTCTTTTGCCAGGCCGACGGAAGCTCGCAGCAGCCAGTACTGAATGGCTTCAAACGCTTTGTGGGTCAGGCCATTGGCTGAGCCATCAGAGTAACGGACGCCGTTTTTGGCCAGATAATAGGCGTAGTTGATAACGCCAACACCCAGGGTGCGACGACCGAGGCTGCCTCGTTCGGCGGCCGGGACCGGGTAATCCTGATAGCTGAGCAGGCTGTCGAGTGCCCGTACTATCAGGTCGGACAGCTCTTCGAGTTCATCCAGGTTGTCCAGGCTTCCAAGGTTGAAGGCTGCCAGCGTACACAGGGCAATTTCGCCACTCTCGTCGTTAATATCCATCAATGGCTTGGTTGGCAAGGCAATCTCAAGACACAGGTTGGACTGGCGTACAGGGGCTTTTTTCGGATTAAACGGGCTATGGGTATTGCAGTGGTCAACGTTCTGGATATAGATACGACCGGTACTGGCCCGCTCTTGTAACATGCTGGAGAACAGATCGACGGCCTTGATGGTTTTTTTGCGCAGGCTGTCGTCTTGCTCGTATTTGGTATACAGCTGTTCAAAACGTTCCTGATCTTCAAAAAACGCGTCGTAGAGGCCCGGGGCATCGGATGGCGAGAACAGGGTGATATTGCCGTTTTTGATCAGGCGTTCGTACATCAGCTTGTTGATCTGTACACCATAGTCGATATGACGCACGCGGTTTTCTTCAACGCCCCGGTTGTTTTTCAATACCAGCAGGGATTCGACTTCGTAATGCCAGATTGGGTAGAACAGCGTGGCAGCACCACCGCGAACACCGCCCTGAGAGCAGGATTTCACCGCAGTCTGGAAGTGTTTGTAAAACGGAATACAACCGGTGTGGAAGGCTTCACCACCACGAATCGGGCTACCCAGAGCACGAATACGGCCGCCATTAATACCAATGCCTGCCCGTTGGGAAACGTATTTGATAATGGCGCTGGCGGTGGCATTGATGGAGTCGAGGCTGTCTCCGGCTTCAATCAGCACGCATGAGCTGAACTGGCGTGTCGGTGTCCGTACGCCTGCCATAATAGGAGTGGGTAGCGATAGCTTGAAGGTCGAAATCGCATCGTAAAAACGTTTGATGAAATCGAGGCGCCGATCCTTTTCATAGCTGCTGAACAGACAGGCTGCAATCAGCAGGTACAGGAACTGGGCACTTTCGAACACTTCACCGGTAACGCGATTCTGTACCAGGTACTTGCCTTCCAATTGTTTTACCGCGGCATAACTGAAGTTCAAGTCGCGGCTGTGATCGAGGAAGGTTTCCATCTCGGCGTAATCGGCTTCGCTGTAATCGTCCAGCAGATGGCTGTCGTAGCGTTTGTTGTCGACCAGTTTGCGCACATGATCCAGCAACGCCGGTGGCTCGTATTGGCCGAAGGCTTTTTTGCGCAAATGAAAGATATTCAGGCGCGCAGCCAGATATTGATAATCCGGTGCCTGGTCGGAAATCAGGTCGGCAGCGGCCTTGATCAGGGTCTCGTGGATTTCTGAGGTCTGGATGCCGTCAAAAAATTGCAGATGGGCACGAAGTTCAACTTCGGAGACGGAGACGTTATCCAGTCCTTCTGCGGCCCAGGTAACCACTTTGTGGATCTTGTCCAGATCCAGCAGTTCCTGACGACCATCGCGTTTACTGACTTTGAGAGCGCTATTCATGTTAAGTGTGCCTGTACTCGAAGGTATTCTGATCACGTCCATGCCTGATAGTGACTTGTCTCCGGCCATTGTTCTTGCTGCTACCCTGATCTGGTATCAGCGGATGGCGGCAAGTTGGGCGCAAAAGGGAAAGTCCTGATGTGTGTCTGTTTCAATCCTGGCCATCAATCAGCAGCGATCGCCTGGCTTTGGATTGTGGCCAGCTCATGGCGTGTTCGTGCTGAATGTAAATTGCTGTGCCTGATTTTAGCATCAAGCAAGCCTGAAGAACGGAACGATTTGATGACATAGCGTGTTCCACAAGCCGAAGAAAGCGGCACAAGATAATGGGCCTTGGCCATGGTTTCAACCCCACATCTAGTGTGGCCTACTTGTCAGGGAGGATCCCGCTTGTGAATAACATGTGTATTAGATGTGCATGAGATGTGGGTGATTTTTAGTATCATATTGGCCCGTTACTGCGGAACAAGCTGCAAGCCGCATTGCTTCTGGTGTGTTAACGGTTGCTGGTTTGTTATCAGGGTCGATCGTTTTTGGTACCAGGGACGGAGGCGCTTGCTGGTGGCTTGAATAACTTTTGTGACGGAATGCACAGGAGTTAACAGACGGTTTGACTGCTCCGAGCTATAAGCACGATCGGCTGTTAATCTGACAGGTCGCAATAAATGTTGCGGCAGAACCCCGTAACGGAGAAATCTCTGGATGGCAGACGAAAAAATGGCATATGACTCGGATGATCACTGGCGCATCCTGATTGTTGAGGATGATGAGCGACTGGCAGCATTGACCAAAGACTATCTGGAAAGTAATGGCCTGGTTGTTGCCATCGAAGGTGATGGCAGCCGTGCAATTGAACGTATCAAGACGGAACAGCCCGATCTGGTGGTATTGGATCTGATGCTGCCAGGGGAAGACGGTCTGGCGGTGTGCCGTTTGGTGCGTCCTCACTATCGCGGTCCGATTCTGATGCTGACCGCCCGGACTGAAGATCTCGATCAGGTGCTGGGTCTGGAGATGGGGGCGGATGATTACGTGGCCAAGCCGGTACGCCCACGGGTACTGTTGGCCAGAATTCGAGCCTTGTTGCGCCGGGTTCGTCATCTTGAGGAGACAGTGACCGACACGCCAAATCAGGAAAATCGTTTGACGTTCGGTAATCTGGTGGTTGATAGCGCCATGCGGGAGGCTTGGCTGGAAGGGCGCAGCATCGATTTGACCAGTGCCGAGTTCGATTTGCTCTGGTTGTTGTGCAACAGCGCCGGGCGAGTATTAACACGTGAAGAAATTTTTCATCAGCTGCGGGGGATTGAATACGATGGGCAGGATCGCTCGATTGATGTCAGGGTGTCTCGTATTCGTCCCAAGGTCGGTGATGATCCGGTCAATCCTCGCCGTATCAAGACGGTGCGCAGCAAGGGATACCTGTTTGTGAAAGAGCTGTAATGACCTTTCTTTCTGATACGCGGGCCATGCTGTTCCGGCCGGTTGGCTGGTGTTGTGGTGTTCGTATTGGCCCGGGTCTGAGGGTGGACGGATGAGCATCATGTTCTTGCGCGTCTATGGCACCCTGATAATGACCATCAGCGGTATTGTTGTGTTTTGCCTTTTGTCGCTGAGTCTGATTCGGTATATCAGTTTGCATGAATACTGGGAGCAGGATCTGGGGCGTCCTTTGCAGGTGCTGAATAGTGGGGATATGGGAGAACGCTTTCGTCAGTCACTGCAACATGGCTGGGTTGAACAGGCTGGTCTGGGGACTCTGAACAGCTATGAACGCTACCGTTTATTACGAGGCCGAGTGATTACGGTACTGGACGATAGCGATATGCAGTTTCGTTTTTTGAGTGGGGGTACCAGCTCGCCTGATGCATCGTTGTTGTCTGCCTATCCCTCGTCCGTCCCCAATATTGACGATTTGAGTCGTGTCGTATCCGGCGCTGTGGTGACCTTTTATTTTGATGGCAATATCGAGCTGGCCTGGGCGCAATTTGCGGATTTGATCCGGCATCACTACCAGGTGTCCGGGATGGATGCGGTCAGTTATGAACAGTGGTTGGCAGAGCAGCTGACGGTGCCTGTCCGTCTGGCCGTGATGAAATCGGCTCCAACTTATCCTGTGTCTTCCCGGCTGGTCGATGTACGGCTAGGGGATAACTATCATTTGATGATTGGGCCGTTGAATACTCCGCGGCAAACTCCCGCTTACACCTGGCTGATTCTTGGTTTAATGGCAGTACTGGTGCTGGCTCTGGTGGTTTTCTGGCTGGTTACAACGCTGGAGTCGGGGCTGCGGAATCTGGACCAGGTAACGGGACGTCTGGCGCAAGGGCATTTGTCGGCCCGTATTGCGGTGACGGGAGTTGATCCGGTCAATCGCCTGGGCAGTTCCTTTAACAAGATGGCTGAGCATATTCAGCGGCTGATTGATATCCAGCGAGAGATGCTGCGGGCCGTTTCTCATGAGTTAAGGACGCCGGTGGCCCGCTTGCGTTTTGGATTGCAAATTATTGAAGATGAAGTTGAGTCTCCGTACCTGAAGCAGCAGATACAGGGGATGGATACGGATATTCAGGAACTGGACCAACTGATTGATGAAATTCTGACGTATGCCCGCCTGGAGGAAGGTGGGCCGTTATTGGAGTTTCATGAAGTGGTCTTGACGGATATTGCTCGTCAGGTTGCTGCGGAAGCGCGACCACCGGCCCATATCGAGGTGCTGTTTCTGGAAACCGAACGGTTACAGAATACGCTGGTGGAAGTAGAGCCTCGCTATATTCATCGGGCGGTACAAAATCTGGTGAGTAACGCTTGTCGTTACGCCCATTCCCGCGTCCAGGTGCGTTGCAGTGTTGCGGTGGATACATGCCGTATTGATGTCGAAGATGATGGCCCGGGTATTCCGGAAGCCGAATGGCCAAAGGTTTTTGTGGCTTTTGCCCGGCTGGATGACAGCCGTACCCGCAGCTCAGGTGGTTATGGTTTGGGTCTGTCGATTGTACGGCGTATCGCTTACTGGCACGGCGGGCGAGCCATCGTTGGTCGCAGTGAACAATTGGGCGGTGCCAGATTCAGCCTGATCTGGCCGCGCTACCATATGGACTAGATCATTATGCCATCGATCAGATCATTTGGTCTGGCGTATAGGCTCAATCCCTTGCAGGCGATCGAAACAGGTATCAATTGACAGGTCGAGAAAATCCTTGATGTAACTGTCATCTTGCTGATCAGTACGAATCGCTGCATACAGGGTTGGCCATATGCCCTTGCCCAATGGCAAGGCACTGATCAATTTGGCATCCAGGTAGGGCTGTAAGGCCCAGTTGGGCAAACAGGCGACACCGCGGCCACTGGCAACCAGCTGAATCATCATCAGGGTCAGCTCGGTCTGGCGATTGGCAACTGGCTCTACACCTGCTGGCAGTAGAAAATGCTGATAAATATCCAGCCGTTTGCGTTCAATCGGATAGTGAATCAGGGTTTCGGGGGCTAGGTCTGTTGCCGTTACCTGGGCCTGGTGTGCCAGTGGGTGCTGGTTGGAAACGGCCAGTAACGATTGATAGCGAAATAACGGCCGATAGTGGATACGGCTGTCGGGTTCCGGGTCGGAGGTGATTACCAGGTCGATATCCCCTCGGGTGAGCGCCGGTAACGGGTCAAAATGGAAGCTGGTGGTGAGGTCTATTTCGACATCGGGCCAGTGATCCCGGAAACGGTTGATCGCGGGCATCAGCCATTCAAAGCAGCTGTGGCATTCAATCACCATATGCAAGCGGCCGGTTTCACCACCGGCCAGCTTTTTTAATGCCAGCTCACATTGCCGTAACTGCGGCAGGATCTGATCAGCCATTTGCAGCATTTCCAGACCGGCACGGGTGAAACGTATCGGTTTGGATTTACGTACAAACAAGCGCACGCCCAGCTTGTCTTCGAGATCCTTGAGCTGATGAGAAAGCGCCGACTGGGTCAGATACAGCCGCTTGGCGGCTTCGACCAGCGTACCGCCATCACGCAGTGCTACCAGAGTTCTGAGATGTTTGATTTCTAGCATGGCTTTGAATTTAATTCATCTTGTTGGTTAACAGTATGATATTAGTTCAAGCATGCCCGAAAGCACAGAAGGATTTCAGAATGGCAGCTGTTGAGGATAAAAAAGAGTCGCGACTTGCTGTCGATATGATTCTGATACCCGCTGGCAGAGGCCCAATCAAGGGCCATCACCAGTGAGCGAGCGGGGTTGACGGCTATTTGTTTTGGGCCTTGTTGAGCAAGAATTCCATCAGCGCTTTTTGCGCATGCAAGCGGTTTTCAGCTTCATCCCATACAACAGCCCGGGGGTCATCCATCAAGGTCATACTGATTTCCTCACCGCGGTGAGCAGGCAAGCAGTGCATAAACAGGACGTCATCGGCAGCCTTGTCGAGCAATGCTTCAGTTACCTGGTAATGCTTGAATTGACGCAGTCGCTCGGCTTGTTCTTCTTCCTGGCCCATGGATGCCCAGACATCGGTCACAATCAGGTGTGACTGGGTGGCCGCTTCTTCCGGAGATGTCATCAGGGAAACATGATCACCACACTTGGCCAGCAAATCGGTATCAGGCTCAAACCCTGGCGGGACAGCAATATTGAGGTGGAAGTCGAACTGCACCGCGGCGTTCATATACGATTGGCACATATTGTTGCCATCGCCAATCCAGGTAACGGTCTTGCCCTTGATCGAACCGCGGTGCTCGATAAAGGTCTGCATATCGGCCAGCAATTGACAGGGGTGATAATCATCCGTCAGCGCATTGATGACCGGGACGGTCGAATGCTTGGCAAACAATTCGATATCGGCATGATCGAAGGTACGGATCATAATGATATCGACCATGCGAGACAGCACACGAGCGCTGTCTTCGATGGGTTCACCGCGACCCAGCTGGGTATCCCGAGGCGACAGAAAAATAGCTGCGCCGCCAAATTGTGTCATGCCAGCTTCAAAAGATACCCGGGTACGAGTGGACGATTTTTCAAAAATCATCCCCAGCACCTGGTTTTTGAAGGGCTCATAGACTTCATGGCGATGTTGCATGGCCTTGAGTTCTATTGCTCGTTGTAATACCTGGTTCAGCTCTTCTGAAGTCAGATCCATCAGAGTTAAAAAGTGTCTCACAGCAATTCCTTCGTTATATCGATCAATCTAGCGAATCAATCAGGTTGCACACGATATCGATGATCTTGTCAGCATCATCCTTGTTGAGGTTCAGCGCTGGCAACAAGCGGATCACATTACCTGCGGTGACGTTGAGCAGAATGCCGTATTCCAGACCCCGGGCCATCAGCTCAGGGCAATCCTGATCCATCACCAGTCCCATCATCAGACCACGACCACGAATGTCGACCAGGTGTGGGTTGTTGCTCAGCCGCTCCCGGAAGCCAGTGGCCAGGTAGTCACCCATCTCTTGGGCATTGGTACAGAGATTGTCCGTTTCGATGGTTTCGACAACAGACAGAGCGACAGCACAACACAGCGGGTTGCCACCATAAGTACTGCCATGATTGCCTGGCTGTAATACATCGGCGGCTTCGCCACGGGCCAGACAGGCACCAATAGGGACGCCATTACCGAGGCCCTTGGCCGTTGTAACAACATCAGGGACAAAACCCAGTTGTTGATAGGAGAAGTAGCTGCCGGTACGACCATTGCCGGTCTGGACTTCATCAACCATCATCAGCCAGTGATGCTGGTCACACAAAGCCCGAATGCCTTGCAGATAGTCGGCGCTGGCAGTGGCCAGGCCACCTTCGCCCTGAACGGTTTCGAGCATTACGGCGACGACGTTCGGGTTGGCGCTGGCGACCCTGGTCAGGGTATCGAGGTCGTTGTAGGGGACCCGGAGAAAACCATTCAACAGGGGTCCGAAGCCTTCTTGCGCCTTGGTGTTGCCAGTGGCCGTCAAGGTGGCCATGGTACGGCCATGGAAGGCCTTGCTCATGACAATGATGACAGGTTCATGGATACCACGTTGATGGCCGTATTTGCGGGCAATCTTGATGGCTGCCTCGTTGGCTTCCGCTCCCGAATTGGAGAAGAAGACATTGTTCATGCCAGAGATGCGTATCAGCGCATCTGCCAGTGCTTGCTGTCGTTCAATGCCGTACAGATTGGAGGTGTGTATCAGGCGGCCAGCTTGCTCAGACAGTGTTGCGCTGATAGTCGGGTGGGCATGACCCAATCCACATACGGCAATACCGCATAAGGCATCCAGGTAGGTCTTTCCATCAGTATCTGTCAGCCAACTCCCTTTACCAGAGGTAAAGGTAACGGGCAGGCGGCCATAGGTGTTCATGATCGCAGTCATTCGGGACAGTTCCTTAAAACGCAAAAAGGCAGCCTTGGCTGCCCGGTAGGACATTGACTATACGAAAGCCTCTGGCTGAAGTAAACGGTTTTAGCGGCCAGAATGGTCGCCTGTTATTGATATGCGACAGGGAAGGCCGTGCCTGGAGGGATGCAATCACTTGTCAGGAATAACGCCATATAGCGAGATATATGGCGGGTATGGGCGGTAACTATTGCTGCCTGGTGCTGCCTGGCTTGTGGATGGCTGATATCACCGCAATACCCGTGGGCTGGTTGTGCTTGCCATATCACCAGCAGCGGCGTTGGTGCAGAGTCGTTATCTAGCCTTGCCCGCGGGTACGGGTGTGATTCGCGCGGGCGTTTTTTTCGATAAACATGATGATTTTGTTGGCGACATCAATGCCGGTGGCTTCCTCAATCCCCTGAATGCCAGGAGAAGAGTTAACTTCCATCACAACCGGGCCATGATTCGATCGTAAAATATCGACACCGGCGACGTTCAGTCCCATGGTGCGTGCTGCCCGCACGGCCGTTGCCCGCTCATCCGGGGTGATCTTGATCAGACTGGCAGAGCCTCCCCGGTGCAGGTTGGAGCGGAATTCGCCATCGGCGGCCTGGCGCTTCATGGCGGCCACCACGCGGTCGCCAACAACAAAACAGCGAATATCAGCGCCACCGGCTTCCTGAATGAATTCTTGCACCATGATATTGGCTTTCAGCCCCATAAAGGCCTCGATAACACTTTCTGCGGCCTTGCGGGTTTCCGCCAGTACCACCCCGATGCCTTGTGTACCTTCCAACAGTTTGATGACCAGCGGTGCACCACCCACCATGGCAATCAGGTCGGGAATATCATCCGGGCTGTGTGCAAATCCGGTGACGGGCAGGCCTATGCCTTTTCGTGACATTAATTGCATAGATCGCAGCTTGTCGCGTGAACGACTGATGGCGACCGATTCATTTAATGGATATACCCCCATCATTTCGAACTGGCGCAGCACGGCAGTACCGTAAAAAGTGATGGAAGCACCGATACGCGGTATCACGGCATCATAGTCTTTGAGCTCGTTACCCTGATAATGCATGGATGGCTCGACACTATTGATATTCATATAACAATGCAGCGTATCGAAGACGGTCACTTCGTGACCGCGCTGTGTGCCGGCCTCAACCAGTCGCCGGGTCGAATAGAGCCTGGGGTTGCGCGAAAGGATCGCGATTTTCATGGTATTTATTTGCTCAAATAGGTGTGTTCAACATCAACGATGAAACGACCGCTAATGGCTTCTCTCCCCAATAGCATAGGATATTTCATGCTACCGCGAGGTGTCAGGCTGAGTTCGATGGGCCATTGCTGGTTGCCGATAGTAACCGGTGTCTTGATGACATAGCGATAACTGCGGGAGCCATTGGAACTGGCGATGCGTTTGCGGGTGAACAGCGGTGCCTCACAGCGTTGATCAATACGCATTTTTTCTCGACTGAACAGCACATGAAAGCTCACCCAGTCCTGGCCATCACGCTGGAAGACCTTGATGTCTTCCGCATGTAAACTGCTGGAGCAGGCACCGGTATCAACCTTGGCGTGACATTGAATACCGACGTCAGGCAGCGCCAGTACTTCCAGGTACCCCAGTGTCGGCTTAGTCATCGGTGTCGATGGCTTCACTGACACCGTCGGTGACGGCCGCTGAGGAGGCGGTAAAGTAAACCTGTTTGCGGCGTAGTGCCGACAGGTACAGAGTCCAGGCTTTTTCTATATCGGTAACAGCTTGCTCTTTACCCTGGCAGACCATGACAAAGTGCGCTTCAACTTCATCTTCAGGTTCCTGGGTGCCTTCGTGCAGTGCTTTTAAAACAGTGCCAAGTGACTCAAGAATCTCGGCCTGGGCGCGAGTAAAGTCACCTGAACGATGAAACCCACGCGGAAAGTTGCGATCATCAAAGTATTTTTTCGGGCTGGCAAAACTCATGATTCAATTCCCCTGTAAATAACATCTAGTGAGTGGCTGGACAGCCAATGTGGTTTCGGCGGAGTATGGTCAGGGCACTTTGCGCGGTAAAACAAAAAATACTTATCGTAACGAACATATAAATTGGTCAAATGGATACAGAACTGCTTAAAACCTTTATGGAAGTCTCTCGCACCCGACACTTTGGTCGCGCGGCAGAAAACCTTTATCTGACCCAGTCTGCGGTCAGCTTTCGTGTGCGACAGCTGGAAGGGTTATTGGGCGTTGAGTTGTTCTCACGCCAACGTAATAACATCCAGTTGACGGCTGCTGGTGAAAAGCTGATGCCGCTGGCAGAAAGCACTGTACGGCTGGAACAAAAAATTCGTCAGGAAGTGGCTGCAGAAGCAGGGCAAAGCCAACAAATGGCCATCGGTGCCACTCCCAATTTATGGGACGGTTTTTTACAGCAGCAAATGGCGGGCTTGCTGGATCGGGTTGATGGCTTGTCGTTGACAGCCGTTGCACACAGCAGTGGCAACCTGATTCGTCAGATACTGGAGCGTACTCTGGACCTGGCTTTTCTGTTTGATGCGCCGAAAGTCGATGAACTGACGACCCTGGAAGTAGCACATCTGCCCCTGTACCTGTGTTCGTCAGCGGAAGGCGTGACGATTAACGAAGCGTTGGGGCAAGGGTATGTGCTGGTGGACTGGGGAACTGCTTTTCAGGCACAGCATAACCGACAGCTGAAATTACCAGGCACGCCAGCGTTGCAAACCAACACTGGCCGAATAGCCCTTGATTGTATCCAGTCGAGAGGCGGGGCGGCTTACCTTCCCTGGGGCCTGGTCGCCACCGCATTCGATCAACAAACCCTGTTTCTGGTAAAAGATGCCCCTGTGATATCCCGAACGGTTTATGCCAGCTTCCACTCCAATGGCGGCAGCGAGCACCTGGTCGATATGGTTATTCGCCAGATCGCCGCAGCAGAAGCCAACACCCACCCACTGGTTCACCATCTTGACGATGGGATAGGAACAGAATCCTGATGATTAATACCAAAGCCATGGTGTTTACTGAATATGGCTCCCCGGATGTATTGACGCTCCAAACGATTGACGTCGCCGACCCAGGTCAAGGGGAATTATTACTGAAAGTACTGGCCGCCGGGTTTAACCCGTTGGATACCAAGGTGCGCTCCGGGCTGGCACCGGTTGCCACGGAATCCGGCACCACTGGTTGTGATGTCTGTGGTGAAGTAATCGCACTTGGTGAAGGCGTTGATGGTTTTGCCATCGGCGACCGTGTTTATGGCATGACGGGTGGCGTGCGCGGAACCATGGGGACAGTGTGTGAGTATGTGCTTGCCGATGCGCGCCTGCTCGCTCGTGCCCCAGCCAATCTGACCAATGAGGCCGCCGCCTGTTTGCCTGTGGTGGCGCTGACGGCGATGGAAATATTCCAGCGTTTGCGACCCTCGTCAGACAGTCAATTGCTGGTGCTGGGAGGGCTTGGTGGTGTCGGCCGCATGGTCTTGCAGCTGGCGTTGCATCAAGGGTTAACCGTGACTGCCACGGCAGGTAGTTCCGAACGACTGGATATCTTGCGTACCATGGGCGTTGAAGCCTTGGCGCATCATGCCGTTGCGGACCTGGTCGCTTCAGGTAAAAGCTTCGACTGTGTTGTTGATACACATGGTGGTGACAGCCTGACATCCGCATTGAATGCCGTTGCCGCATGGGGTGATGTGGCGACCATCAATGCCCGTGGCACGCATGACTTGTCTCCGGCGCACGCCAAGTCCCTGACGCTCCATGCGATTTTCAAGGCATTGCCATTGTTGACCGGCAAGGGCCGGGAGCAACTCGGTCGGGATCTGGTGCAGTTTGCAGCCTGGGTTGAGGAGGGTGTTATTGATGTACCCGAGCCTGAATCTGTTGCAGCCACCGAATTGGCATCGGTTCATAAGCGGTACGAGCAGGGACAGTTGCAAGGTAAAGTGGCGCTGGTATGGCCAGACCAGACGGTTGCTGATTGATGATCGGCGTCAGCCTGGCCCAATAATCCTCACCCAGAGGTGAGGAGTCGTAACTGTCAATCCGTTCTCGCGTTTTCAGGTGAGGTTGAGCGGGTGGTTAGTCTATCCCGATCCATTTATGGGTCTGAGTACTTAGTTTCCACTGCGGGTTGGCCAGACAATAACTGACGGCCGCTTGTACCGGATTGGCAGGCTGTACCGAGAGCAGGGGGATATGATCGCGTTTGGGCGCTTGCTGCAGCGCGGTCATGTCCATGGGCTGCAAGTAGCGATGTGTTGCTTTTATATGCTCGAACTGTTCGGGCATCGCTCCCGGTTGGGGGTATACCAGCTTGAGCTCATCGCATTGCTGCAGCACAACCTGAGAGTTTTCCTTCGGGCTCAGGCAGATCCAGTCAATATTGGCAGGTAGCGGTAACGTACCATTGGTCTCGATGGCGATTTCAAATCCTTGTTGGTGCATGGCCTCGATCAGATCCTCATCCAGCTGCAACGCCGGTTCGCCACCAGTACATACTATATAAGGTGGGATGTCCGACGCCGGCCAAAGCGCCCGAAGCAGGGAACACAACTCGTTTTGTGAGTAACGGCCGCCATTTTGCCCGTCGGTGCCAACAAAGTCGGTATCACAAAACTGACAGCTGGCGCTTGCCCGGCCATCTTCTTTGCCATTCCACAGATTGCATTTACTGAAACGACAGAAGACAGACGGGCGTCCGGCGTGTGTGCCTTCACCCTGGAGTGTGTAAAACGCTTCTTTTATACGGTACACCTTTGATGGGGTACTCTTGCTGCTCATGTTGCTGTGCCTGTTTCATAAGCCAGTGGATCAGTAACGCCATTTATCGCAAAAGCTTCCAGACGTTCGACGCAAGAGCCGCATTTGCCGCATGCTTTTTCCCGGCCGTTGTAGCATGTCCAGCTCTGGCCGTAATCCAAACCCATGGCCAGGCCATCTTTTAATATGCCAATTTTGTCGCTGTTGAGATAAGGAGTCACAATCTCTACCGCTTCATAGTTGGCGATTTTGGCGACGTCGTTCATGGCGTGGACAAATTCAGGCCGGCAATCAGGGTAAATAGCGTGGTCGCCACTGTGCGCACCGTAAAAGACCTTGCTGGCGCCGATATCAACGGCATAACCAATGGCCAGCGATAACAGGATCATATTGCGGTTGGGGACCACGGTAGACTTCATGTTGTCGGCTTCGTAATGACCTTCCGGAATATCCTGATCCGAGGTCAATGATGAACTCTGCAACAACTGATTGATGGCGGTGATGTCGATGACTCGATGAGGCAGCCCCAGCTCGTCACAAACATCGGCAGCGAAACGAATTTCCTTGCTGTGTTTCTGGCCATAATCGAAGGTGAGCGGGAACAACTCATAACCTTCTTTATAAGCGCGTTGAAGAATGGTGAAGGAATCCATGCCACCGGAGTAGATGACAACTGCTTTTTCAGACATAAAAACTCCAAGGTTAGCCAAACGGAAAACAGTCCGAGTGGCTTGTAAGAAACAACCTGCTGCTATTGGTAGAAGAGGTCACCTGTTGATGAAGCGTGATTATACGCACATCTTAAAAAGTTTATAAAAAGGATTGACTCAAAATAATCCATCCCTATAATGCGCGCCTCCCTACTGCTGATGCAGCAGGGAATGGGGCAAGACTCATCGTTATATTGGATGGATCAGCTTCAGTTCTGGTTTGGCAACACATCCTTTGGATTCGAACCGCCAATCAGAAAAAACGGATTTAAGGGTTGAATTACTGATTTATCAGTGTATTATTCGCCACCTTGATTCGGGAAGTGGTCAGCAGGATCGATCAGCTTTCAATGGTAAGTGGTTGTTTTTAAAGAAGTTTTTGAAAATAAACGCTTGACAGAAAGATTCGGCGCTGTAGAATGCGCCACACGATTTAGACCTCTGGTCTGGGTTGTGAAAGCGGTTGGATCAAGTTGAATGAGTCCTCTGGATGACTTCAACATTAAATGAAAAATCGCTTGACTCTTGGGTTTGTTGCTGTAAGATGCACAGCCCGCTCAGACGAAACGGTCTGACAGCTCTTTAAAAAATTAAGCATTAAGTAATTCGTGTGGGTGCTTACTGAGATGATCTGAAGTCAAGATTATCAAGAAGTAAGAACTCGTCGATAATTCATTTACGTGA